>CAZSUM010000176.1:5212-6396 GCA_964610015.1 uncultured Lentisphaeraceae bacterium | reverse complement strand
GCCGTGAGTATCCAAGGCGATGAAAATGATCGGGTCACGAGTATGACCTGTCTGCGATATGAACTAGGCGAACCCGACGCGTCTGGACGGCGACGTCCCGTGCCCATTAAAGACAGCGAGTTTCTCATGGAGGTGGATACCGTCATCGTCGCCATTGGCAATGGCTCCAATCCGTTGATCAGTCAGACTACCGAGGGCCTCGCTGTCAACAAGTGGGGCAACATCATCGTGGACGACACCGGCAAGAGCTCGATCGACGGCATCTACGCGGGCGGCGACATCGTCCTCGGTGCCGCCACGGTCATTCTCGCGATGGGCGAAGGCCGCCGTGCCGCAGCCGCCATCAACGCACAACTTGCTGGCAAAGGCTAAGTCGGACACGTCTGACGGGTCCGACCTGTCCGACACTATCATGAAAAGCCTTACCCCCAGAGACTACTCGGTTAAAGAGGAGATTGCCCACAGCGCGATCCACGCGCTCGGAAGTCACCTAGGTGCCGCAATGCTGGCGTTGATGGTCGTCTTCGGCGCGCAGAGCGGCTCGCAAGTACCTTGGAAAGTGGTCAGTGGGGCGATTTTCGGCGCGACCATTATCCTGCTTTATACCGTCTCTTCCGTCTATCATGCCGTCACACACCAGCGCTCCAAGCAGATCTTAGAGATCTGCGACCACATGGCGATCTACTTTTTAATCGCTGGCTCTTACACGCCTTTCGCGCTGGTGACCCTGCGCCAATCACACCCCGTCGTGGCTTGGTCGATTCTCAGCGTTGTGTGGGGGTTAACACTCGTAGGGGTCATCGTCAAAGTGTTCACAGCGGGGCGCTTCCGGTTCGTCTCCACCCTCGCCTACATTGGCATGGGGTGGATCGTCGTGCTGGCGATCAAACCGCTCATGGATACGTTGCCCGCTGCTGGGCTGTTGTGGCTGCTGATCGGCGGCGGGCTCTACACGCTGGGCACCATCTTCTATCTGTGGCGGCTGATGCCCTTCCACCACGCCGTCTGGCACCTCTTCGTGCTGGCTGGCACCTTCTGCCACTTCATCTGCGTGCTGTTCTACGTGATGATGTGAAAAAGGAGACGCCCATGAACAGGTCCCTGAAACGCCGTGAATTCCTCCGTTCCGCCTTGTCGACGGGCGCGCTGGTCGCCACCTCCCGCCTGCCGTCGCTCGCGGATGA
>CAZSUM010000176.1:4896-5202 GCA_964610015.1 uncultured Lentisphaeraceae bacterium | reverse complement strand
GCTGGCACCTTCTGCCACTTCATCTGCGTGCTGTTCTACGTGATGATGTGAAAAGGGGGCGAGACCTTTCAGTATCGCCCCCTCAATCGATGGGTTTTATCTCCCCTTAAATCCGGACTACTTCACTTCTTTGATCACTGTAGTTGCAGCTTTGAGAATACCGGCCACGTTCGCGAGGTCGGAGGGGATAATCATGGTGTTGTTGGCTTTGGCCATCTTGCCGAACTCGGTCAAATACTGCTGCGCGAGCTGCATGTTCACCGCGTTCATGCCACCCTGTTCGTTGATTGCTGAAGCTACCTGACG
>CAZSUM010000176.1:0-4875 GCA_964610015.1 uncultured Lentisphaeraceae bacterium | reverse complement strand
TACCATTGGCTTGCGCCTCGGCGACCAGCAAGATCTCCTGCGCACGGCCGCCCGCCTCGTTGATGCGCTTCATCTTCTCGCCTTCAGAAACCGCAATCGCCTGCTGCTTTTCGCCCTCAGCGCGGTTTATTTTGGCCTGGCGGTCACCCTCGGACTCGGCGATCAGCGCGCGCTTCTCGCGTTCAGCGCGCATCTGTTTTTCCATCGCGTCGCGGATGCTTTGCGGCGGTGTGATGTTCTTGATCTCGTAACGTGTAACCTTCACGCCCCACGGGTCGGATGCCTTATCCACTGCCTCGACAATCGCCATGTTCACCAGCATGCGCTCTTCAAAACTCTTGTCGAGTTCGATCTTGCCCATTTCCGAACGCATGGTGGTTTGCGCAAGTTGCGTGGTTGCAAAGAGGTAATTGCCAATACCATAAGAGGCTTTGGCTGGATCCATTACCTGCAAGTAGAGAATACCATCCACCTCAACCGTGATGTTATCCCGAGTAATGCACTGTTGCGGCGGCACATCGATCGCTTGCTCCTTGAGCGTGTGTTTATAAGGAACCCGATCGATAATGGGCACCAACAGATGCAATCCTGCATCCAACGTGCAGTGATATTTACCGAGTCGCTCGACAATATACGCCTGCTTCTGCGGCACAATACGCACACATTTCAAAACGGTATACACCACAACAAATGCGATAAATAGGGCTAAAAACTGCATACCAACTCCTTTTCTGCGGGATCTGCACAGCGTTATTCTGTACAGCTCTCAAAACATTTAGACTGCTTTAACTCTGAACGTGAGATTCTTCTTGGAAAGTACTTTGACTGAGGCACCCAGCATCAGCGTTTCATCCGCCTCTGCCGACCATGTCGTACCTCCCAGTTCAATACGCCCTGGACGGTTGGGCGCAATCGCCTCAGTCACGACGCCTAACTTCCCGGTATATTCATCCGACGGGTTATCCGACACTTCGCGATCGCCTGAGAACACCCGCTTGACGCTACTGCGCAACAAGAGAATGAAGGCCACCGAAAAGATCGAAAAGGCAAGCCACTGCCAGCCCTGTGCCATCGGCACCAGCCAGACCAGCAATGCCACCGTAAACGCCGACAAACCGAAAAAGAGTGACACAAACCCTGGTGTCATCACCTCAAGAAGTATCAGCGCCACACCAAAATAGAGCCAATAGAGAGGGGTCATCTCCATACACAAGCCTCCTCAATAACTTTTGATCAAGTTATGGATGAAGTTAAACAGGTCTGCTTGCATTTGGCAAGAACAACCGATTTCCAAATAAAGGGACAGGTATTTTAAAATCAATCACAAACCGTCACGTCACAGTGGACGGAAAAATCAAGTCCCGCGATACCGCCAATGCGGTACTGAAGCAAAGCGGTATCGATGCCCGTTTCGGTTGAGAGCAAATAAAGGGACAGGTAATTTGGGTGGGTCATAACCGTCTTGCCGGGTATCTTGAGCGCGTGCAGCGTGAGAGACCCCAACCCCTCATCGAGCCGGATCGTACCTAAGCTCGATTATGAAGGCAGAAAAAGCCATAGCGTCACACTGGGGGGCGTGGTAAACTTTATTGGTTTTCAAGAAGGGTTCATGGCTAAAGAAACACAACCAGAGATCAGTGTTGGTGTTGTTGAGACGCAAACACTTAACCTTAACCTCCCCCCTGAAGGCTTTCGCCTTGAGAAGGGCGGTGTTTTGCCTGAGATCACCGTAGCTTACGAGCGGTGTGGCGCGCGGCGCGAGACGAATGATCGTGTGGTCTTTGTCTGTCACGCCTTGACGGGTGATGCTCATGTGGCGGGGATTCGTCCAGACGAGACCGAACCTAGCGGTTGGTGGGAAGGAATGATTGGCCCTAACAAGGGTATTGACACCCGGTTTTTTGAAGTTATTTGCGCCAATATTTTAGGTGGCTGCAAAGGAACAACCGGACCTGCCTCGATCAATCCCACCACTGAAAAACCCTATGGCTCCAGCTTTCCGAAGATCACGGTGGGCGATATTGTTGAAGTGCATCGCCTGTTCTTGCATCAACTGGGTATCACACGCCTAGCCGCTGCGATTGGTGGCAGTTTTGGTGGCATGCAAGTCTTAGAATGGCTGATTCGCTATTCCGACGAGTTAGGTCAGGCGATTGTTGTTGCCGCGTCCGCCAGTTTAAACTCACAAGCGCTAGCGTTTGATATTGTCGGGCGCAACGCAATTGTTGCCGATCCGAATTGGCGGTGCGGCGATTACTACGAGAGCGAGCTCCTGCCAGATAAGGGTCTTTCCAGTGCACGTAAACTCGCGCACATCACCTATCTCTCCCAACAACTTATGGAGAGTAAGTTTGGCCGGGAAAAACGCCCAGAATGGTTGAAGGGTGATCCGGATCTACTCCACACCATTGATCGTGATTTTGGTACGTTCTTTCAAATTGAGAGTTACCTCCAGCATCAAGGCGAAAAATTCACTCAACGTTTCGATGCCAACTCCTATCTGCACATTACGCTGGCAATGGATGAGTATGATATCCACGAGCGCTATGAATCACTTGAAAAAGCCTTTGACGCGATCACTTCGCGGGTGTTGATTGTATCCCTCAGCGGCGATTGGCTCTTTATGCCTGAGCAATCAGAAGAACTCGTCTCCGCGCTGTTACGCAAAAAGAAACGGGTCTCTTACTGTCACCTAGAGGCCGCAGCTGGACATGATGCCTTCTTGACTCATATCAGTGATCTGCGACGTGCCGTCAATGCGTTTCTCGCGATTGAGCTAGCTGCCGACATATCCACCCAAGCCCCTATCCGCAACTGGCAGGTACGTCATTACCAACAGGTGGTTGATCTCATTCCGGATAACTCGCGTGTGTTGGACCTTGGTTGTGGCAATGGAACACTCCTGAACCTGTTGCGTCAGACGCGGGGGATTAATGGCAATGGCGTGGAGATCGACGTCAACCAGATTATCAGCGCGATTGGTGCTGGCTGTGATGTTCTGCTTGAGGATATTGATGATGGCCTCGCCATGATTCCTGATGACAGTTTTGATGTGGCCGTCTTGAGTGAAACCATCCAAACCATTAAACGGCCACGCGAATTGCTTCAGCAAATCTTACGCGTCGCGCGTGAGGCGGTGATCACCTTCCCTAATTTTGCCTGCCTAGAGGTCCGTCGCCAACTTCTGTTTAATGGCCGCATGCCGAAAGGCAAACAGATCCCCTTTGAATGGTATAACACGCCCAACATCCATCTCTTCACCCTCAAGGATTTTCTTTCGCTTTGTGAAGAAGATGGCCTCGATGTTATAGATTTGATTTGTCAGGGTCGTGGTCTCTCAGAGCGACTTCTGTTGGCGCTGGGATGGAACAACCTCGGGGCTTCCCGTGTGATCGCCCGCATTCGTCGGCCACAAGGCATCCCCCAAAAAACAGAGTACGCGCTGTCAAAAGGCACCTCATGAAAAATTGGCTCGAAGAGAATCTGAACTCCCTTTCGGATGCGCTTTTGCCCTGCGGGAACTGCCCTGTGGCAAACACCGAACGCGATATCAATCTACCGGGAACTGCGGCTGTCATCGCGGTTTTAGATAACTTACTGGCAGTGCTCTATCCGGGATGTCACGGCCAAAAGCCGATTGCCCACGAGACGTGTCATACCCATCTAAACGAAGCTTTGCGTTCGATTGCCACCAACCTGCTTGATCAATCGCAGCGTGCCTTTGAATATGCCTGCAAGCGGGACACGTGTATCCGTTGCTTTGATTGTGCCGAAAAAGCTCGCGAAACCGTTGCGTCGTTACTCTCTGATTTACCAGCCATCCGTGCCATGTTGCAGCAGGATATCCAAGCCGCTTATGAGGGTGACCCCGCAGCCATGTCCACCATGGAAATTGTGATGAGTTATCCAGGGATCTACGCGATTACGATCCATAGAATTGCCCATGCCCTTTACAAAAAGGGGGTCCCGCTGATCCCGCGTGTCATGAGCGAGCATGCTCACTCACGTACGGGCATTGATATTCATCCTGGTGCCACGATTGGGCCTGGCTTTTTTATTGATCACGGCACAGGTGTTGTCATTGGCGAGACCTGTCATATCGGTCAATGCGTCAAACTGTATCAAGGGGTCACCCTCGGTGCGCTCAGTTTTGCCAAAGATGAGGTCACCGGGATTCTCGTAAAGGGAACCAAACGACATCCCGATGTCGAGGACCATGTGGTGATTTATGCGGGAGCCACGATCCTTGGCGGCGAGACCGTGATTGGACATGACTCCGTGATAGGCGGTAATGTCTGGTTGATTCACTCGGTACCGCCTTTTTCAAAGGTCTATAATCAGTCGCCTAAACCTAGGATTACCTCTGGATGACGTTCCCCAACACCTCTTTCAGTCGTCCGCCACTCGATTTACCACCCAACGAGTTTCGTAAACGGACGAAACTTCTGATGGCTTGGCAATGCCAACAAAAACTCGACAACGTGCTGATTGTCGGAGACATCAACCGTTACTACTTTACTGGGCTACAGACCTCTAATGGCGTGCTCCTCAGTAACCGCAAAACAGGGCCCTCTTTTTATACGGACTCCCGCTACCTCACCATGGCCCGTCAGGGTGCCCCGTGGTTACCCGTTCATGAACTGTGGACCCCCCTGCAAGAAGCGGATGTTCTGAGCGGCTTGGGCGCGTCGTGGCGTCGTGTGGGATTTGAAGGCACGCTTGCCACAAAACGTTTTCTGCCTCTTCAAAAAGCCTTACCGCAGGTAGACTGGATTGACCTGAGTCAAGAGATTGCCGCCTTTCGAGCCGTTAAGTCACCTGCTGAACAGCAGGCCGTCCGACAAGCCATTGCCGCGAACGACGCCTTGTTCAACG
>CAZSUM010000175.1:0-6406 GCA_964610015.1 uncultured Lentisphaeraceae bacterium | reverse complement strand
GGACAGTCTTCATGTGTTTTTGGTATTCTCCTTTAAGAATCTCCAGACAGTCCCTCAAGTGGCCAATATTTGTATAGGGTAAATTACCTGCTGAACCCTTTAGCGGGTTGGCGGCCAATTCTCCAAGCTTAAGGTCTACAAAGAAGAGTTTAGGAAGTACGATTGGAGTAGATCCATCTGAGGTCGATTGACCCCTTACTGAAAATTGCTACTCCGAGTGTTTACCCACTGGGCGCAATCGACCGTCTATGATATGCTGACACGAAATGAAACACGGGAAGCAAAGTCAGGAACCAGCAGGCGCGTCGGTTGACCTTTTGGACAATCGTTGCCGTCAGCTCGGACACCTGCTTCTGGCCGACCGGGCCGTGTTCTATGTGCAGATTCTCCATCACATGCTGCTCTTTCGCCGACAGCATGAACTGGAGCCACTGCATGAGGATCTCTTTGAAGCCGTCCGCCCGTCACAGGCAGCGCTGAACGCGGAAATCTACACGTCCGATACATTTTCTCAGGATATTCGCCAACTTCAGCTCTGGAATCTAATCACCTGTCGTATCGAAAAGGAGCGCCTGCGTGGCTATCGCGATACCCGCCGCCGCAAGTTCCGCTACCGGCTGGCGGATGAGTCCGCGGCTTTTCTGCTTTGGCTGGAGGAGCGTCGCCGCGACGATTTGCAGCCGGATGAGCCCGACACGCGCGACGTACTCGAAGAGCTTGTCGGCACGCTACGGGAAACGGCGCGCTTGATAAACCGACCGGGGAGCACGGGCGATCTCGATGCGGCACGCGCCATCATGTATCGCCTCTCGCGCATGAGCGCACTCACCTATGACACGAGCCGCTCGCTGGGTGAGCTGAATATTCGCCTGCTCGGCTTCGTGCTCAGTCGCTACGACATCGAATCCGCGCGCGCCATCGTCAACGAACTCGACCATTTTCTGAAGCGCTTCCTCAGTCGCATCTATGCCCTGCGCCAAGAGATCGTGCCAGCGATTGCCAAATTGCGCCAGCCCCGCTACTCCGCACGCTGGCAGGGATTCGTGGCGCAGATGGAGTCAGAGCGCCGTGCAACACCGCATCTGCTACGGGCAGCCAGCCAGCAGAAGCCTGACAGCGAACTCGATACGTTGTCGCGCTTCTATGCAGAGGATGGCACACTGGAAAAACTCTGTCGTCGCGTCAACACTTCCGCCTTAGAGGTTTGGCGCAAGCTCTATGCGCACCTGCGGGAGCTGGAACGGCGTAGCCACCGTTTGGAAGATCTGCAGATGCGCGTAAGCGAAATGGCACAGCACCCGCCGGACGATACTCGCGCCGCCGCCTTCATTCAGGCCTTGCTCGCTCCGGCGCGCATGATCGGCGATATGCACTTCTGGAGTGAAACTGAAAATGCCGACCCTCCCGAGCCGCGCTGGGAAAAACATCGTGCGCGTAGCCAAGCTTCGGATTATCTGAATTTCAAAAAAACGTCCGACGGCCAACCAGTGCGGTCGCTCGATGACGAGCGCCTGCGACACCTGCGGGAGTGGATGCATCACGCTGGCTTGGCACCAGAGGCCGATCAGCCGATCTGCGCTTCCAGTGGTAACTTTGTTGAGCATGCCGATTTTGCCTGCCTCATTGAATTGGCACGCCATGGCCTGTTGGGTCAAGGCACACGGCTTCGTAAAATTGGCTACGCGCTGACTCCGGAGGCCACGCCGGTCAAGGTACGAACCGGCAGACAGGTGCTTGCGTTTCACGAACTGCTAGTCACTAAAGCTGTCCGCGAGCAGGCTGGCGGAAATGAAGGACAGGAGAAACCATGATCACGTTGCTGCAACAGCATCCGACGCGTGTGCAGGCGGTATTGAATATCCTGATCGAGAGCCCCTACTTCTACAAAACAGACGAGGAAGATCTCTTTTTCTTTCTGCGCCGTCATCAAAAAGAGTTTTCCACCTTTTTCAAAACGCATTTCAACTGGGACCTGACGCTTGATGCCAAGTGTGCACGCCTCTACAAGCCGGAGTGGTTCAACCCGCGCATCACACCCGGTAACCGTGACCTGTTCAACTTCACTAAGCGCGACGAATGTATTGCCTTCATGCTGTTACTCGAGTTTTTTGAGCACCAACTGGAGGTGGAGTCCGCCAGCGTTGAAGATACCGAAAATGTGCGTTTCCGTTTTGGCGATCTACTCCACTATGCCCATGGCCGATTTCAAGAGCTGTTTCCTGATCATGCCGAGACCTATAGCGAAGAATACGTACGTGCCAAGGCCCTTCGTCCCATCATGCCCCAACTCGAAAAGTACCGCTTTCTCGAACGCCTTGATCCGCCCGCCGATGAGTCGGTGGATTACGACGACACCATCTACGAAGCGCTCCCCGCTCTGTGGCATTACAACGTCCATCGCCTGAGTCGTCCGATTGCTGAGGGTAAGCCATCATGAACTACTCTATCGCCAAAATCCGCCTGCTCAATTTTCACAACTTTGTCAACGAGACAATCCTCATCCCCGAGGGTGGACATCTCTTCTTGCTGGGCGACAATGGGTCGGGCAAAACGACCGTGCTGGATGCCGTACACTATGTCCTAACCGCTGGACGCTCGATGGAGTTCAATGCCGCCGCGCGCGTCATCGGACGTGAGAAATCCGGTGGCCGTAGCGTGCAAGGCATCGTGATGCGCTACAATATTGAGAGCGGTGCGATCAATAAAAATGGTGGCACAAGCTATGCCGCGCTGGAACTGGCAGGGCGCGGCGGGCGTCCCGTGACGTTGGCCATCGGCATGTCTACGCACAGCATGGAGGAATCCATCGAACGCTGGGGCATTATCAAGGAGTGTCCACTGGAGGAAATTCCTTTTCTGATCAACGAGCCCGGTGGCGTGCGCTGTCGTACCCGCAACGAACTGCGGGACGCCTTGAATGGCTCAGGGTTCTACGCGCAGATCGGTGGTTACGAGAAGGAGCTGGCGCGGCGCTTTTACGGCAAGGAGTCGACCTTTGAGGATGTCTGTCGCTTTCTCAAGACAGGCAAAGCGTACCGCGAAATTGTTGCCAGCACAGCCGATTACCATGTGCTCTTCCGTCGGTTGTTGCAGGAACCGGAACGCGAACTCTTTGAGAACGTGGTGGCACAGCTCAAGTCGCTGGAAGCCAGTCGTGCCGACCTCGACAATCTGCGCAACAAGGTGGCTTTTCTGGAACGCTTGCATGCACTGCGAGAGGCGGTAAGCGACCTGCGCGTGAAAGAGGCTGCATGCCGCTGGCAGAGCTGGAGCCTGGCGATCAAAGGGTTTTGGACAGCACATGATCAGGCTGCGGAACGGGCGGCAGCGGAGGAACGCCGCCGTGACGGACTTCAGGAAGAGTGTCGTCGACTGGATGATAGCATCGAAGCGATCCAACAGCGTCTGACCGAACTACTCAACACGGACGCCGAAAACCTCGTGGGGCAGGAACAAACGGCCAAACGTGAATATGAAGCCAGCACACACGCACTGCGTCAGGCCCAAACCAGGCTCAAAGAACTCCAGGACAGTTTAAGCGACGCAACCACCGCGCTGGATGCGTCCCGCGATACGTTGAAACAGCATCTGAAGGGGTTCTCACAACAGCTCCTTAAGTTGAACACGGCGCTTCCGTTCCAAACGTCGGCACTGCAACTGGCGATCGATGACACCCTGCGTGCCGACGAGCCAGAAACTGGCGTGGCGACGCTTCCTGTCACCGCATTGCGCCAAGAGGCGGAGATGCAATTGCGCACGCTGGATCGTTTGGTCTCGGAAGACGAGCGAAATTGCGGCAGGCTGGAGCGGGAGCGCGGACGCCTGGAACGCGACATCGCCGAGCGTACAACGCGCGGCGACACGATTCCCGGGCAGCCAACAGATTTTGTCGCCGCGCAGCGCGCTCTGCGTGAACAGCTCTTCGACATCCGCCCGCTCTACCTGGGACTCGAGCCCGCCTCCGGTGTTACGCCCCGTGAATTGGCCGCCCTAGAGCAGGTGATTGGGGATTCCGTTCTCGCGACCTGGCTAACCTCAAACGAAGATGCCGACAAGCTGCGGGCGTTGATTTTCCGTGATTTTCCTGAGCATGCGCTGGCGGTTGCGCCGACGGAGACGGCCAACGATCTGCGTTTGTCCGACTGGATCAAGCGCTACTTCGATGTGGCAAAATCAGACCCCGCCGCGTTACTCGTCCTGCAACAACAATTGGAAGCGAAGCAGGGCCCCTTTGTCGCCAAATTCCTCGATCACCAGATGTTAACCTTCCGCTTACGCGAACAGCGCTTGCGCGACCAGCCGCCGCGCTTGCTGGGTGCCGAGGTGCGACGGCGTGAACTGGAGCGGGAGATTCGTACGCTGGAAAAGCAGTTGAAAGAGGTTACGCGCGACCTAAAGGCGGCCGAGAAGGGGCGGTTGGAACATCAGACGGAAGCTTCGCACATCACTCAGTTTAAGGAGTTGCTCGAGTCAGCCGTCGAGGACGCGCACATACGGAAGGATGCCATTCAAGACAATCTCCGTCAGGAGGTGGCAGCGCGCAGTTTGCTCGAAAACGGCCGAAGCGAGTGCATCTTTCATGAAGAAAGCAGTCAGAGGTTACACGCACGCCACGAGGATCTCCGCATCCGTCTACGAAGTAAGGGGCTGGAAAAACTGCAACAGCGCATTCATGCGGTGCGCGGCGATTTGAAACGCACCAAAGAAGAGCACGAACGCGCTACGCTTGAAACCGGACGAGTTAAAGAGATCATCACGCAGCAACAAGCGATTTGCACCGCCAACCAGAACAAGATCCGCGAAACCAGCGGTGCCCTTGCTTTGGCTACCGAAACGTTGGCGCGCCTAGCGTCCGTTGATACGGATGCGGTCGCTCCCTTTGCTGCAGAACAATGTGCCGCATTGCCGCCGGATGAGGCAGTATTGCTGGAGACGGCTACCGTCGCCGGGCGCGAAGCGGCGGTGAAGGCCGAACAGATCCGCAGCTTAGCTACCGGGCAAGAGGGGATCGCCTTCGCC
Source organism: uncultured Lentisphaeraceae bacterium (assembly GCA_964610015.1). Lineage (GTDB taxonomy): Bacteria > Verrucomicrobiota > Kiritimatiellia > RFP12 > UBA1067 > CAZSUM01. The sequence goes on along the minus strand of CAZSUM010000175.1, from coordinate 1,387 downwards.
TTTGTCTATGACGAGACTGCCAATGGACTGACGGATCGGCGCGCACGCAAGCTGGACGAAGTGCAGGCCGGCACGACGCAGGAACTGCACGAGCAGGAAACCTTGATTAACGAACGGACCGTCACGCTTTTTCGCCAGCTCATCATGCACAGCCTGGTCGAGGCGATGCAATTCCGCGTACGCCGCTTAAACGAGATGACCCGTCGCATCGCACGGCTGCTCAAGAACCGGACCTTCGGCAACAACCGTTATGCCTTTACCGCCGTGCCGCAGGAGCAGTACCGCAAAATCCACGACCTTGTGCTCAACTACAGTGCACTTGATCCCGCAATGGCCGAAACGGAACTGCGCAATTTCATCGAGGACCATGCGCAGGAGATCATGAACACCGAAGTCGGTGAGATTCCCGCCATTCTGGATTATCGCAACTGGTTCCGCTACGAGCTGAAGGTGATGACCGAGAAGGAAAACGGCATTGTCATGGACCGTCGCGTCAAAAGCGTCGGCTCCGGCGGTGAACAGGCGGTGCCGAACTACCTGCTGATTCTGACCATCGCACACTTTCTCTACGACGACGCGGATATCCATCTGCCGGTGCTACTGTTCGACGAAGCCTTCTATGGCATCGACGCCGGACGCCGCGATCAACTGCTCTCCTTCACAAGCGATCTGGGATTGCAGATCTTTGTCGCCTCGCCTGATCAGGATGGCGTCAAGCGCGAGATCCCGCATTCCACCTCTCTGCTGGTAGTCAAGGATGCGGATTACAATGTGCACCTTCATGATTTCCACTGGACTGCCGGTCCGAAGGAGCAGGATTTTCTTGAACCCGAAACGTTGGCACCCGCAGTTGTCGCCTTTGGCGCGGAGCACAAGCAGTCATGAAGCAGTTCTGGCGCGAGCATCTGGAGCGGGAACCAGCCCTCCAGCCTCATCTGGAACGGCTGGCCCGAAAGTTCATACGCACCGGGAGCGCCCCGAAATCATTCACCTTTACCCTCGGCTCCGACCAGCCTGCTATCCGCCGTGCGCTCGAATTTATTTTCGCAGGAGGTCGCTGGACAGACGGCAAGCTGATCGTGAAACTGCCGCAACGGTTGTGCACACACCATGCCCTGCAGGCGTTGGCGGATCACTTGGCGATTGCCCCCGAGGTCGAATCAGCAACAGACGGAAACGCCGCGCGCACCACGGCACTGCTACGTCAGAAGCTGCTGCATCCCAGTTGTGCGGGTCTACTTGACGCTCTGGCACAGTCGGACGATTTGGTTCGTTTCTTTCGCCACCAGACACAAGCCGAGACAACACTGGATGGACTTTTGCGTGCTGTCGAACAGCTACAGGACAACCACGCGGCGATCACGCTATCGCAACTTGGCGCCGATGC
>CAZSUM010000174.1:0-6423 GCA_964610015.1 uncultured Lentisphaeraceae bacterium | reverse complement strand
CCCTTCCACGTCTCTGGCACTTTAACCGTTCGTTTGTACCACGCGATGTTGGCTAGATTGGGTACGCCAGACAACGCGGACCCCCAAGAAAACGGTACGTTAATGGCAAGCGGAAATTCAGTCTTACCTTCTGCCCAGTTGTTTGACAAACCGAGGTTTTCTTTGTCGAAGCGAAAGTCCCAACGTCCGTTCAGATTAACCCAATCGGCACGCTGAAAATCGGGTCGCGGATGCTCCGGTAAAGGGATGCCGACTTCTGGACTGCCTCCGTAACAAGTCCCACAAGTGATGAGAAGTGCAAGGCCGGCCATTTTCTTTTGCGTATCAGTAAACTTAAGCATCATCAGTGACCTTTTCCTTTGTCTCCATGTTCTATCACAAAGTTGAAATTTTAGAATACGCGATCTTGAGCAAACGAAGCCAGACTGAAATTCAACCACAATTAAAAAAGGTTGTTATGGTTATGGTGAAGGGGTAGATCGATTGACTTTTACTTAAGTCAACCGTACACTGATCCATGTTAATAAGTTCGTCAACAAATTTTGGCGGATCACTTAAGCAAAGGAAATTCATCATGACGTCACGTCGTATCTTCATTAGTACACTCTTCACCCTCGCGGCGGTTCCTCTGCTCGTCTCTGCGCAGACCAGTTGTACTGCCAAAAAGGAAACGACTGCCACGAGCTCTAAACTAAAGGCCGCAGGTGCGATTGTCATCGCGTCTGACGAGAAGAAAACCAAGATTAAGATCAAGTGTGCCAAGTGTGGGTACATGACCGATGAGATGGAAATTGATACGCCCACGGCTGACAAGCCCTACTCGCTGGAATGGACATGTCCCAAGTGCGGCCACAAGCAGACGGTCACGATTGAAGTTGCTACCGCTTGTAGTGAAAAATAATTTCACCTGCGCGGGCGAGGCATCAGCAACGTGCACCTGAAGAACAAGGGAGGATTTCCGTGTCATCAAAGGGCACGGCAGAGTACGATGCTGACATACACGTGACGGGTTAAAAAAAGGGGAGGATATAATGATCACACAGGCCTATTCAAGACGGGATTTCTTCAAAAGCACGATGTTGGGGGCGGGTGCCGTTGCATTGGGGACGACGGCTCAGGCGGCTGAGTCCAAGAAAAAAATTGCAGGTTTTGAGCAGACCGATGCAGGCAAACTGCAAGGCCAGCCATGGAAACCTGTCTCTGATCGCAAGATCAAAGTTGGTATTGCTGGGTACGGCGTTTGTCAGTTTGGTGCGGCATTCGGGTTCCAGAACCATCCGAACGTGGAGGTTGTGGCTGCGACCGACCTGTTCCCAGATCGATGCGCAAAACTTGCAAAAGTGGTGGGTGCGAAGAAGACCTACACATCGTGCGAAGAGATGTTCGAGAAAGATAAAGAGATCGAGGCGGTCTACATTGCGACTGACGCACCGAGCCATGGTCGGCTGTGTATTGCTGGATTGAAACGCGGTCTACACGTCGCCTCGGCTGTGCCAGCGGTTTTTGGAGAGGATCAATTGGAGCTGGCGGATGAGTTATTTGCGACGGTTAAACAGACGGGCAAGATTTACGCACTGTACGAGACCTCTGCCTTTCACGAAGACGTCTATGCGATGCACCAGATCTATAAGGTTGGTGGATTCGGTCCGCTGGTCTACAGTGAAGGTGAATACTTTCATTATTTTGGGCCAGGATGCGAGATCTCGTCCTATAAAGACTGGCGGAAGGGGTTGCCCCCTCAATATTATCCGACCCACTCCAACGGCTATTATACCTGCGTGACATTGGGCTCGTTTACCTCCGTGTCGTGTTTGGGTATGAAAAGTCAACTTCCCGATTTTCAACCAACAGCAAATGTGTACAAGAATCCATTTTCCTCTGAAATCGCGCTTTTCCGAACCCATGAGGGCGGCATGGCGCGGATGGCGGTTTGTTGGGACATGCCGGGTGCGGGAGGTGAGAAGGGACGCATTCATGGCCAGAAGGGCTCATTTGATCGCCAGTACCAAGGGAAGACGGATCTCTCTACCGTGGAGCAGCGGAAGTGGCAGTTGCCATTGGGTATGGAGGCGGGCGGACACGGTGGCTCTCACGGCTATTTGACCGATGATTTTATCACTGCCTTGTTAGTTGGACGTCAGCCACGCGTGAACGTGGCTACAGCACTCAACACAACGGTTCCCGGTATTTACGCGCACCTCTCCGCGATGAAAGACGGGGAAACCCTTAAGATTCCACAATACGTGTTGTAGCAAGCGCATGCTGATACCCCAAACGACGCTTACCTCTGTTGTTGGTGTTCGTTCAGGGTGGTTAGTGCGTTACGGCCGATGAACAGCGATAAAAAAGACGTTGTTGCCCTCACGCTCGCCCTCTGGGAGAGGACTGCCTGCCTGCCGCAGGCAGGGGGTTTGGGTTGCGGGCTCTGCCCGCATGAGTGCTGTAAAGGCACTGGATGTCAGGCGCGACTTAGGGTAAGCTCAGCATTCTTGGTATGCGGAGCCGGTTCACAACCAAGGTTGAGAAGATAGGGCTCTACGACGATCCACTCTGGGTGCCGCTAGGATATACAGGACTTATGGGCAAGCGTGACGAGAGGACGAAATGAAGATGAAACGAACGCTACTGTTGATTGCTGTATTGGCGAGTGGTTTTCTTGTCGCGAAAGCGAAATCCATCGATCCAGCCACCACCTTGGTACGGCCTGCACCAGAGTGGTTGACGCAAGGGGTGATCTATCAGGTTTGGTTGCGTGCCTTTACCCCTGAAGGTACGTTAAAAGCTGCTACAGAACGTCTGCCGCAGGTAGCAGCACTTGGTGCGACCATCGTCTATCTGCCACCGGTTTATCTGCAAGACGACGACATGCGCCGCGAGTATTGGAGTCGCCGTCAGAAGTCCTGCGGAGCGAACAACCCCCGCAATCCCTACCGTATCAAGGACTACGATCGCATTGACCCCGAGTATGGCACAGAGGCGGAGTTGAAAGCCTTTATTGCCGAAGCCCATCGGCTGGGGCTCCACGTCCTCATGGACTTGGTCTACTTCCACTGCGGCCCGACCTGTGTGTTGTCACAGCGTCCTGGGTTTCTTAAGACTGATGCACAGGGACAGCCCCTGATTGGTCCCTGGGGGTTCCCAACGCCAGACTTTGATAACCCTCTCTTACGGGAATATTTTATTGCGAACATGCTCTACTGGGTGAAAGACTGCGGGGCGGATGGATTCAGGGGAGATGTCTCGGATTTAGTGCCCCTTGATTTCTGGGAAGCAGCAAGAAAACGCTTGGAGGCGGTGAAGCCGGATGTGGTGATGTTGGGCGAGGGGGACGGGGCTCGGCCAGAAAACCAAGTAGCGGCGTTTGATATCGACTATGCGCTGGGATGGCATGCCGCATTGTGCGAGGTTATGGCCGGTAAAAAAACGGCTTTGGAATTAAAAACGGTGTGGGAAAGTTATCGGAAGGGGCGCCCACAGGGGGTACGTTTTATCCGCTATACGGATCATCATGACAGTGCGCATGGGCCAATACGAGTTGAGAAACTGTGGGGCTATGTGGGTGCGGATGCAGCGCTGGTGCTGACCTTCACGTTAGACGGCGTGCCGTTTCTTTACAATGGTCAGGAGATCGCCGACGACGCGCCGCACAGTATTTACCAACGTATGCCCATCGACTGGTTGCAAGCCAAAACGCCAACAGCCCAGACTCGGTTTTCGCTTTGTGAAAAACTGTGTGCGTTACGTAAAACAGAAGCGGCACTTACATCGGGACGTGTCGACTGGATCGACACGGATGCCTCTGCTGGTGTTTTGTCCTTTCTTCGAGAAACGGAAAAAGAAGCGATTCTTACCCTTGTCAATTTGACATCGCAGCCAGTTCGCGTCCGGCTTCATAAAAAAGGGCTAGCTCAGTTTACCCCACTGGTGAGTTTTGGCTACAACGGGGTGGCATCAGAGCTGGACGATGGATGCCTGAGTTTGGCGGGATACGGCTATTTTGTAGGCAAGTCCATCGCCCAGTAATCTTGGCCTGAAGTCGATAACAAAAGTCAAACGGATGCTGTCTAACGTTTCTTTTTCGTCTGGTTTTTGTCTGGGTTGTAGTCGGGATTCGGTGTGGGCATCTGTGCGCCCACATGGTCACGCCAGGCGTGGAGCTTTTGGCGCAGAGCGTTGGCTTTTTCAGGCATGGTCGCCGCAAGTTCTTGGGTTTCGCCAATATCGTTCTTGAGGTTGTAGAGTTCGATGTGGTTGTCCTCGTAGAACTCGATGAGCCGAAAATCACCTGCGCGGACTGCGCGATAGGGAGTGGCGCCACCGGGATGGTAGTGCGGGTAGTGCCAGTAGATCGCATCGCGGGTGAATCCATTGGCTTGCTTGAGGAGGGGGACGAGGTTTTCTCCGTCCACGACGCCTGCAGCGGGGGCCGTCCCTGCGATGGAAAGCAATGTCGGGTAGTAATCGGGGCTGATAACAGGTGTGTCACAGACGCTACCGGGTTGGGTGACCCCGGGCCACTTGACGATCAGAGGGACGCGCACACCACCTTCATAGACCGACCCTTTACCGGCACGTAACGGAAGGTTGGAGGTGCATCGCATGAGCCCGCCGTTGTCAGAGGTAAAAACAAAGATCGTATGGTCGCTCAGTTTGAGCTCGTCGAGCTTCTTCATCAGGCGTCCGACACTGTCGTCGACACTTTCAACAAGGCCAGCGAAAATCGGGTTGTTCTGTGGTGTGTTGGGGCGAGCCTTGGCTTTGTATTTCTCGATCACGTCTTTTTTGGCCATAAGGGGGGTGTGCACCGCGTAATGCGGTAGATAGAGAAAGAAGGGCTTATCCTTATTGGCCTCGATGAAGGTGAGCGCTTCGGAAGTGAGGCGATCGCTGAGGAACTCATTCTTGGGCCCCTCTGTAAGCGTCGGGAGTTTGTAGGGTGAGAAGTAGCTGGGTGGTTGGCCTTTTTCGCAACCACCGATGTTGAGGTCGAAACCCTGCTGATCAGGCCAACAATCCTTAGGGCCGAGGTGCCATTTGCCGATTGAAGCAGTGGCATAGCCGACCGCTTTAAGGGCGCGAGCGACGTTGGGGATCTCGGGGGAGAGTCGCATCGTCCAGTTGGGTACGCACAGCTTGGCAAAGGGACGCTTGTGGCCTGTGATCCAGTCGGTGATGTGAAGGCGTGCGGGATACTGACCAGTCATCACGCTGGCGCGCGTGGGTGAACAAACCGTGCAGGCCGAATAGGCACTGGTGAAGCGCATACCTTGAGTCGCGAGACGGTCAATGTGGGGCGTCTCGTAAAACGTGCTACCAAAACAGCCGACATCCGTCCAGCCCATGTCATCGACAAGTACAAAAACGATGTTGGGTTTGGTGTCGGTTTGTGCATGGGCGAGCGTTGTCGCAAAAAGGAGAAGTGTCAGAGATCGGAGCAGTTGAAACATAATCAGGTTCCTTTCGTGGGGCATTCCTTCTTTGGGTTGGCCCGCGTATCACGCAACAGGTGTTGATTCCTACGATTGGTTCTATTATGCGATGGTCGGTGGAGCAGAGTCAACCTTTGTCAATTCACTAAGGAAGGGCCCTTTTTTGGTACAAGCGTGTTGCTGACCCCGCGCGGACGCATCCCCCTTCGGGCCGCCGTAGCCTTAGCAGAGGTGCCGAGGCGTCCGAGATGGAGACAAGGACCTGCGGACGGTTCGGGGAACCATCCCTACCACGAGGGGGAGGTGCATTAGTTCATTAGTGCATTAGTTTGGGGACAGAGGTGCCGAGGCGTCCGCATAGAACAGATTAGAGGGTGCCGGGGCCAAGACAAGGCTCAGCGGACGGTTCAGAGAGCGCCCCCACTCAGAATTCTGATACGCTCTGCTCCTGTTCCAGCCAGCCATGCTGCAGGGTAAAGATAAGCTGGTCGCGTAAAGGAAACTCGGGATGGGCCGTCAGAAAGGTGCGGGCGCGTTGCTGTTGCACAGCGGTCAGCGGAATTAGCCGATCGGTGCAGGTTGCAGCAGCTTGAACGTAAAGCTGCATCGGGATGACCCGTGAGACGCACTCGGCAATCCGCAAGCCATCGAGGTCAGAGTCGCCCCAGTGACGGGCCTGTAGTCCAGCCTGCGCCAGCAAAGCCAGGACACGCATGACGGCCGAGTTGGGATAGCCTGCCGTGTAGATGCAAATCGCTGGCGAGTGCGCGTCAACCAGTCGATGAAAGGAAGCTGCATTTTCCGAGGTGATCACGCCGTCCACCGGCGCGAGCGGCTGAATCGAGCGCATGCCCTGCACCTGCTCCCAGGTCAAGGCCACCGCCAGACCGATGCCATGTTGTTGCGCTGGCCAGTCCCACACGCGCCCACCCTCATCCGTGTAGGCGAGCGGCCCATAAAGCAAGACCTGTGTGGTATACGGATTGTAAATCAC
>CAZSUM010000173.1:0-6429 GCA_964610015.1 uncultured Lentisphaeraceae bacterium | reverse complement strand
ATGGGTGTTCGCATGATGCTGGATGGCTCGCTTGAAAAAATGGCGTATTACGGTCGTGGACCTTGGGAAAATTATGTGGATCGTAACAGTGGCAGTGATATTGGATATTACACGAGTACGGTGAGTGAACAGTATGTGCCCTATGTAAAGCCGCAAGAGTGTGGGGCAAAGAGCGATGTTCGCTGGGCTGCTTTTCTGGATAAGAGAGGCCACGGTGTGCTCTTCTCCTTCCCTCAACCGCTCTTTGTAACTGCGCTACACTTTACCTCTGAAGATCTGAACAAATCGCGACATATTCGTGGTGAGCAGTGGATTTACAATCCGCTCGTACCACGGGATGAGGTGTGTCTCGCTCTTGATATCGGTCAGATGGGACTCGGAGGTGCCAGTTGTGGCCCGATTCCGTTGGAGAAGTATATCCTACATGCACAACCCGTGCGGTATACCTATGTGATGTGCCCTTGTAAAGACGGCGATCAGAATCTGAGGGATTTGGCACGCATGCTAAAACGATGAGTCGTTTTTATCGACTGTACCGAACGGGTGAACCAGTGTGGGTGGTGTGTGTTCACCTGTTCGGGGGGGTGTTTTTTTAGGTGTTGTATTTAATTCGTTAAAAATAGCACGATCGGCCGCATTGACAGGGGGGGCACATTCCATCACAATAAGTTAAGAATTTATGAGGATTGTGCCCTTGGGTCTTGACCTGTCCCACTTGCATGAAGGGAAACCGAAAGGAAGGTATGCAAAGTTTAATTAACCATTTGAATCAGCTTCAGGAACTTGTATTAATTCGTGATGAACATCGGGCTACAGGCGATGGAAGCCACATGGAGCGCTTGAATGATTCAATTGATCAACTGACAGAAAAACTTCCGCCTGAAGTCAAATCGTTGTATCAGCGACTTTTTAAAAAAAACCACATCGTCATGGCGCCGATGTACAACGGTTGTTGCTCAATCTGTGGCATGCGGATGCCTATTAGTCAGGTGCAAGCCGTACGGTTGTGTCGGCAGATCCAAAACTGTCCGAGTTGTGCACGTGTCCTCTTTGAGGAGAGTGATGCCCCCCGTTGGGTCGGCGATACACCCAGCCGGACTGAACCTCGTAAATCTGGCATTTCTCGGTTTTCCGCTGAGTCGCTCATGTTGCCAAACCTCAAAGCGACAACCTGTGCAGAGGCAATTAACGAACTGGCGACCGTGATGCAGGAGAAGAGCTTTGTTTCGGGCGCAGAAAAACTGGTCGAGAGTGCACTGGAGCGTGAAGCTGTTCTCAGTACTGCGATGGACAATGGCTTGGCCTTTCCGCACGTCCGTGGCGTAGAGGGAGGGGGGCTAACGCTGGCGTTGGGTGTGTCTAAAAAAGGTATTCGATTTGACGATGAGGGTAATATTGTCAAAATGGTCTTTTTTATTACGATTCCCACTGCTGTTAGTGCCTTTTATCTCCGCCTGATGTCCGGCCTGACTGAGACCTTCCTCAAAGAGCAAAACCGCGAGGCGTTGCTGGTTGCAGAGACCTCGGAGCAGCTATGGAAGGCGTTGACTAAAGCGACACGATATTCTATCAAGTAGTCTCTGTGTTCAGGCATCGCCCCTCGGGTTCCCCTCACAGCGTAAATTGGGTTTGTTTCGCCTAGTCTGGCTGTGTAGGGATTTGTTGCGTTGCGGGAGCTTGTCTTCCCCGAACCCTAATGCGACATCAGGCCGCGGCACGCAAAAATGGCTCGGGCCTCTTGAATCTGTTTTTCTGTCGGGACAGGCGTGTCGTATAAGCGATAGGGGCACTCCAAGGCTGCCCATTTATATTCGCCCATCTTGTGAAAGGGGAGCAACTCCACCTTGCGAATGCAGGCGTAGCGCAACAGGTGGTCAGCGAGTCTTTCCAGCCTTGCCTGTTCTAGCGTGTAGCCGGGCACCAATACATGACGAATCCAGACCGGGATTTCATGTGTCTCACAATATTCGAGTGTTGCCAACGTATCAGCAGTTCCCAGCCCCGTCAATTCTTGGCACAGGTCGTTGTCGATGGCTTTGATATCGAGAAGGATCAAGTCAGCTCGGTCGAGGACCTGTTTGGCTGTTTGAAGCGCAACGGCACCAGACGTATCGATAGCGGTATGCAGGCCCTGCTCGCGGCAACCATCGAGTAGTTCTCTGGTAAAATCAGGTTGCAGGAGTGGCTCGCCGCCAGATAGCGTGACTCCCCCGCGGCGAATGAAAGCGCGATACGTCAGAATATCTGCAAGGACTTCACCGGTGGTCATTTCCTTGCCGGAAGCGGGTAAACGTGCATCTGGATTATGACAGTAGAGACACCGGAGTAGACAGCCCTGAAGGAAGAGGACGTAGCGAATGCCAGGCCCATCAAGGGTGCCGAATGACTCAATGGAGTGTATTTGTCCTGTGACATTCGGGTTCATAAATTCAAGGTCTGTGTGCTGCTACTCCGGATGCGATCAGCTTACTTCTTTTCCGTTTGCGAATATTTCCGAACGAAGTTTCGCAAGAGAATCATTCCGCCTTCACCCACAGTGCCGTGGTTGAGCCCACCCATCTCGTAAAACTCGACGTGTTTATGTCCTAGGTTCTTGAGGCTGACTGCTAGCAGGGCGTTTTCCTCTACGCGGTTTTTATATTCGATGTTCCGGTCGCCAAGAATTAAGCAGATAGGCGGTAGGTTACCTGCGCTGTAATAGAGAGGCGCAAATTCATCGATGATCGGCCGATACTCTGGCCCCGTGTCGCCACGCAGTTTCTTAACGCGAAAATGAGTGGTGACCTGTCCGCTGATGGGGATGATGCCTGCAAGTTGCAAGTTGGAGATATCATGTGCCGCCAGCCACCGGGCATCCATGCCGATCATAGCACTGAGATAACCGCCTGCCGAGTGACCAGAGATAAACACCTTGTTCGGGTCTCCTCCATATTGAGAAATATTTTTAATAACCCACGCTGTTGCTGCGGCCGCATCTTCCAAGTAACCCGGATGCTCGACTTTCGGAGACAGGCGGTATCCAACAGCAGCAATGGCAACCGAAGGATCTTTCAGCTCAATGAAGTGTCGATGACCGGCTGTCAGTCCGCCACCGTGGAACCATACGACTGTTGCGAACCCTGTGACTGAGGTAGGGTAGCGCAAATCCAGCGCACATTGCTCTTTCTGATAAGCATCCGCTTGAGCCAATGCCGACTCGCTGTAATACGAGATGTTGGGGACCACTTTTGTTTCAGCAGAAACGCATTCCGCATGAGTCATGGTCAGTAAAAGCAGGAACAAAGCAAAAAAAGGTGATAAGCGAAACATGGTCATCTCCAGACGGGGGCAGGCCAGTGCCTGTCCCCCGCATTAGGTTGAAAGAAAAGAATTAGATTTTGGTCCAGACGTTTCCGTTTTTGGTGGAGGTCACAACCGCATTGATAAACTTCATGCCGCGCACACCAGCTTCAACTCCGGGAAAGTCCAGCTCTTCCTGCGTTGCCTTACGCTTCTCTTCTTTGGCACGGATGGTGTCAGAAAAGTTGCAGTAGTTGTTTGCAAACGCTTCAAGAAAACCTTCTGGATGTCCACTGGGGATGCGCGTACCACGGGCAGCGGCGGGGCACTTCTCAGCCACATACCCATTGCCGCGACGCCAAATCTCTTCCGGTGCGGTTTGACAGACAACATGCAACTCGTTGGGACTCTCTTGACGCCACCACAGGCCTTTCTTCTCACCATAAATCCAGATCCCAATATTGTTTTCTTCACCGACTGAGATCTGACTGGCATGGAGCACACCCTTTGCACCCTTTTGGAAGCGCAACAACACATTACCATCATCATCGAGTTTGCGGCCTTTGACAAAAGCGGTCAGATCGGAAAGCACCTGTGTAATCTTTAATCCGCTCACATACTCTGCAAGGTTTGCTGCATGTGTTCCGATGTCGCCCATGGCACCTGCTGCACCCGACGTCTTAGGGTCAGTACGCCAGGAAGCCTGCATGTTCCCGCCCTTCTCAAGGAGTTGGTAGAGCCAACCCTGCGGATACTGCACGACGATCTTGCGGATGGTGCCTAAGTCACCTTGGCGCACCATCTCTTTGGCTAATTTGACCATTGGGTATGCTGTGTAATTGTGCATGAGGCCAAAGACTTTGCCAGAAGATTTAACGAGTGCTGCCAGTTCTTCCGCCTCTTCTACGGTGAGGGTCATTGGCTTTTCACACATCACATTGAACCCTGCGAGCAAGCAAGCCTTAGCGATTGAAAAATGTGTGTGGTTAGGGGTACAGACCGCAACGAAATCAATTCGCTCATCAACCGGCAATGCGAGTTCGCCATCGATCATTTCCTGATAGGTGCTGTATACACGTTTCGGATCGAGCCCCAAATTTTTCCCTTGTGCCAAACTCTTCTGTGGAACAACATCAAACGCACCTGCTGTCAGCACAATTCCGCCATCCAACCGTGACGCTTTACGGTGAACTTCTCCAATAAAGGCACCAATGCCACCCCCGACTTGACCCATTCTCAGAATACGCATGACACAAATCCTTTCAATTTTTAAAAAATGAAATCAAAGGTAATAGGATAAAGGCTTGTCTTACTAAAGTGAAGCTGAAAAATGCTTCATCTCCCCTCTTATTATAAAGCCAGCCTTGCTATGCCAGCCTGCAATATGCTAAAAAATGAACCTTTAAGGCCAGTAGCTCAGTAGGACAGAGCACCAGATTCCTAATCTGGGGGTCGGGGGTTCGAGCCCCCCCTGGCCTACCACTTAAAACTTCAATAAACACCGCGTTTTATTGGGGTTTTTTCATTTTATAGCCCTGTGCCACATTTCGGGCGTTTTTGCAGAATAGGACAAAATAACCCTTATTAGGCGTTTGAATGATAATCAAATGATAAGCATATGATAATCATCACGGTAAAACGGCACAAAAAAAACCCCTCCCCCTAGTGGGGGAAAGGGGCAACGCCTCGCACGCGCTTAAATTTTCTTAGCTTTAAATTCTTGAATCTCGGCATACGTTATGCCAACCCCTTCAGCCGCCTCGCAAAGCAGGTATTGAATATACTGTCCTGTTTCCATCTTGTGCGACTTTGCCAGTTTGCTGATCTTTGCCGCCACGTCGTCATGGATCTCGACTTGAAACATCGCCTTGCCGTTTTCAGATTGCATTGTATCTGCTCCCAAACAAAGCCCCCGCCAGAATGGTTTAGTCCGGCCTTCCGAAAAAGGCCACCATTGAGGCGAGGGCAATACGCGTTTCGGTTTTTTCCCGGGACTAATCGGGGTTGCCGTCTCGACAACGGCAATACTGTAACAACTCTCCACCGATCAAATCAAGCATCAGTTCACCGTCATTGAATTTTCGATATTAGTATTTAACCTTCTAAGTTCGGTCAAGTGGTCTTGCATTGACTTGAGCTTTTTGGCCTCATTTGCTGCAACATCAAACTCCCTTTGGCCGCCACGGTTGAGCAACTTCTTGAAGTCGAGGAAGTCCTGAAGTCTCTGTTTGTCCTTATCCGACAACTTGGTTCCGTTATCCTGCATTTTGGCTTTGTTGGCGGCCCAGCGCTCTTCTTTCGCTAGTGCGTCGGCTTTTGCCTTGGCATCGTCGCGGGCATTATTACGACCGCCGATAAAGGCGTCTACCCCACCCGCAACGGCGTTATCTCTCCCCTTATCCTTTCGGCCACCCCTCCCGCGTGCGTTCGCCTCTGCCTCAACAGCGGCGCGCAAGCGGTCCTCTTGCAGGATTAATGCACGGGCTACAGAGGCGCGTTTTGTGATGGCGGTGGTAATCAATTCCTGGGCGTCGAGGGCTTCATTCTCACGCATTGCGGCCTCTGTCCTGGCCGTTTTTAAAGCGTTGTTGGCCGCTTCAAGCCCAAAAGCTGAAGCTTGTACAGCCAGCTCGCCGGCCTTTATGTCGGTCTGGGCGTTGATAATATCTGCTTTAGCGGCGGCAATAGCTTCGTTAGCGGCATTGCGCGCTTTGCCGAATCCGGTCTCAGGTATCTGGGAGGCTGTCTTTTCGGCAAGTGCTAGCTGTTCTTTTGCGGCAGCCAGCCGTTCTTTTGCAAATGCTGTCTTTTCCTGCTCGGTCGTAATTGTGATATCAGCAGCGGCAATATCAGCCTGTGCGGCCCGAAGATTTTCGGCATTCTTGGCACGCACAAGTTCAAGGGTGCGTTCTGCTGCCAGTGTTGCTTTTTCCTCAGGGGAGTTCGCGCCTGCCATGCGTGTAGAGTATCCCGCCTCGATATTTTTCAAAGTATTGGCGGCACTTGCGGCATCAACTGCGTTACCGGCTTTATTTAACCCAGCATTGGCAGAGGCTAACTTGTTAGCCCTAGTAGCAGCGGCATCAATCTCCTTACCGAGGTCTGCATATTCCTCTTTGAGGTTGGCGACCTGTCTAGCTTTGGCCTTTT
>CAZSUM010000172.1:0-6479 GCA_964610015.1 uncultured Lentisphaeraceae bacterium | reverse complement strand
GGTGTTCCCCCCGCTTCAGGAAGGTTTTTTGGCATGGTCTGATCCACATCGAAAAAGGCGTACACCACTTGAATCCGATTGATAAGAATTGCATTCCCTCTACGCGTCACCGTATAGGGAGGCGGAAGGTATCGACCTTCAATAAAAACCATTCCTGTCAGTTGAGGCGCTCCCACGGTATCGCCCCATTCGGAGATCGCCTGATTTGTCACTTCGGGCAAATCCGCAGACGCCACAAGACAACAAACCAGCCATCCCAATACGATGCTGCTGATTTGACTGATCATCAACTATCCTCTAAAAAAAGCCCCACTTTGCCGTATCACAGAACCTCTGAAACCTCACATATGAGGTGGGTGCTTTAGTCGGTACACGTTAGTTTCCGCCAAAAGGCAGACATCTATGATGCACCGCATTCAAACTCCCTTAACAACTTGAAGGTCAGAGAAATGCTGCTTATCCGCGCACAAAGCAGGGCCCACTTCGTTTTACTTCCGGGCTACGATCTCAACGCCCAGTCTCTTCAAAGAACAAAATTAATCACGACTCACGCACAGTCACGTTCAGTTCACGCTTCAATTCAAAAATAATCTTAGAAAACGCTGCGTTAACCTCTAGATCGGTCAGCGTTCGCTCGGATGAGCGGAACGCCAGAGAGTATGCCATGCTACGTTTTCCTTTGCCGTGTTCGTTGGATTCAAAGATATCAAACAGCTCGACTTCGGTCAATTCAGCAGGCCCTGCCCGACGAATGGCAGCGACCACATCACCATGGCTCACACTCGCGTTCGCCACAAAAGCGATGTCTCGCCGTACAGCGGGGTATTGTGGAACTGGGCGCACCGCGCCGTTCGACCGATCCACAGCAAGAAGGAGGGGCGCAAGACGTAGTTCCGCAAGCACCATCGGTGCCGTCATTCGCCACTGATGACGTAGCTCGGCACGCAACAGCCCCATACAACCAATCACCTCGCTATTGATGAGAATTTCAGCCGCCCATCCCAACTCCATAGCCGGATGCGTACAGGGCTTTAACGTCAATGTACCCGCATGTAATCGAGAACTCAAATTTTCAAGGGCACCCTTCATCCAAAGCATGGACTCCTCAAACGACACCGCACGCCGCCGATCAATCGGCGTCCGCCCCCAAGGCCCCATCATGCCAAGAGCTAAACGCTCCTCCTCGTCGGGTTCTCCTTCTGCGTTTTTGAAAAAGACGCGACCCATTTCAAACAACGCTGCACTCGTCACCTGCCGCGACGCATTGCGCCCCAGAGAGCCCGCTAATTGCGGCAACAGAGAATCACGCAAAACCCCATAATCTGCACTGACTGGATTAGGCAACACCACCCGTGCTTGTTTCGCACGCGCATCAAAAGCATCAAGCTCCTGCGCTGACAAAAAACTATAGTGCATCGCCTCGCTGAAGCCCATGCCAAGCAGACGTTGACGGCAGGTTGCCTTTGCATAAAATGCGTGGTCATTTTGAGTTGATATTGCCGTCGCATCTGGCAACTTGTCAGGGATCGCATCCAATCCATGCATGCGTGCAATCTCTTCAATCAGATCCGCCTCAAGAGTCAAATCCAAACGGTACGAAGGAATCCGGAATAACGCGCTCTGCGCGTCACGTGTTACGATCTCAAGCTGCAAACTCGTTAGAATCGCGACCATCTGATCATCTGTCAGCGCCACACCAATCACCTCACGCACGCGATTGAAGCGCAACGGCACCTCTACTTGTTGGAAGTGACGGTGATCAACATCGATTACCCCCACCGCCACAGTCGCTAGCCCATATTCAGCCAAGAGCGAGACCGCCCGACGACTGGCCCAGTCTGCCAAATCCGGATCAACGCCACGCTCAAAGCGACGTGAAGATTCTGTACCTAGGCCTAATTTTGTAGCCGTAAACTTAGTCGTCGCTGGATCAAACAAGGCGCTTTCAAGAAGCACATATTCGGTCCCTATTGCAATCTCGCTTCCCTCCCCGCCCATTACCCCCGCGACAGCACTTGGCTCCCTCGCATCCGCGATAACTAGCATCTCGCTATCCAGCACGCGCTCCACACCGTCCAGCGTCTTGATCTTCTCTTTCGGTGTGGCACAACGCACGACAATCGTCCGGTCTGCAAGCTTACGATAATCGAATGCGTGCAAAGGTTGCCCACACTCCAACATCACATAGTTGGTGACATCAACACTTAAACTGATGGCCCGAATCCCGCAAAGTTCCAACCGCGTGCGCATCCACAGCGGTGAAGGCCCATCCTGAACCCCCGTCATAACCCGTGCGGTATAACGCGGACATTTGACGGTATCCTCAACACGCACCTGCACTAACTTCGCAATGGGTTCGCCACGCTCTTCAAACGCAACAGCAGGAAGTCGTAACGGACGCGACAGCAATGCCGCAAACTCGCGTGCAATTCCGATCATTGAAAGACAGTCCGGTCGATTCCACGTAATTTCCAGATCCAAAACCGTGTCCGGCGCTGGCAACACATCCCGCATCATAGTCCCAGGCGTTAGATCAGAATCCAGAATCATCAGTCCATTGTGATCAGCCGTGCATTTTAACTCCTTTGCGGAACAAAGCATCCCACAGGAAACCACCCCCCGCAACTTGGCCTGCTTAATCACAAACCCACCATCCGGCACCGTTGCTCCGATCTTGGCAAGCGGCACTTTGATGCCTGCCGCACAGTTTGGCGCCCCACAGACAATCTGGAGCGTTTCAGTGCCATCAGACACTTGGCAAACATGCAGATGATCGGAATTTGAATGAGCCTCGCAACTCAGCACTTCTCCCACAACAAAGTGATCGTCAAGGGTCACGCCGACCTCTTCGATGCTCTCCACCTCTACACCGGAAAAGGTTAGCTTGTCAGCCAACTCCCGCACCGAGAGATCCGACACGTCCACATACTCGTTCAACCAACTGACTGGTACTTTCATAAATCGCTGTTCCTCTTTTATCGGCCTCAAGCTACACGGCCTACTACGCTACGCCAACTGATTCAGGAAACGCATATCATTTTCATAAAGCCAACGAATATCGGGAATGCCATACTTGACCATCGCGATGCGCTCAACGCCAAATCCGAAGGCGTAACCATAGACTTTAGCAGGGTCATACGCGTGATCACCACGCGCCTCATTGACAAATGCGTAGACACGAGGATCAACCATTCCCGCACCCGCGATTTCAATCCACCCGCTCATCTTACACACTCGACACCCCTTACCCCCACAGACATGACAAGTGAAATCCACCTCAACACTCGGCTCAGTGAACGGGAAGAAGTGTGGACGAAAACGAACCCCTACCTCAGGTCCCATCATTTCATGAGCAAAATATGCCAGCGTTGATTTCAAGTCCGCCAAGGAGACCGGACGTGTATCCACATAAAGGCCCTCGATTTGGTGAAAGTTCGCACTGTGCGTAGCATCGGTGGTATCTCGTCGGTATGTTCGTCCCGGCGTAATAATGCGCACGGGCGGTACATGCTGGGTCATGGTACGGATCTGCACGGGCGAAGTCTGCGTGCGTAACAGCTTGTCATCTGCCAGCCAGAAGGTGTCAGAAATATCCATCGATGGATGATGAGCAGGCGTATTCAAGGCTGTAAAATTATTGAACCGATTCTCGATATCCGGTCCGTCAGCCACGGTAAACCCAAGGCGTGCAAAAATTGCCGCCGTCTCTTCAATCACACGAGAAATCGGATGCATCGCACCTGCATCTGGCCAATATCCAGGTTGCGTGCAATCAAAGACCGGGGCGGATTGCGCAACTCCAGCCTGCGTTGATTTGCGCTCAGCAAGCGCCGCCTCCAAAGCACCACGCCACGCTTGAAGCATCTTTCCGAAGACCGGTCGCTCAGCCTGCGGGACATCCTTCATGCCTTTGATCAGTGCAGGCAATAGTCCGTTACGTCCCAGATACTGAATCCGGACCTGCTCTACGTCCGCAGGATCTGCTGCCGCAGCGACTTCAGACAACGATTGCGCCTGTTGCGCTTCTAACTCCGCACATGTCATAACTCTCTCGCCTTCCGTAAAAATGAGGTGTCAGTTTACCCCGTCATCTGCTCAAAATCAATTGCTGTATCATGCGGGGAAGAGGCTTGTATTTCTTTAGATCCGCTTGCCACGCCGACGAGGAGACGTACTTTTTTTAGTTGCGTTGCTCTCATCCACCTGCTTGGGCTCAAAGGGAAGTCGAAAAGCCTCATCGAATTCATAAACCTGTTTAAAATCCTCAATGCTGTCCTGTTCTGTCTTTCCCAATCTTCCCACACGTACTAAGTGAAAGACAATCTCACCAAAATCCTGCGTCGTCTGTATCCCCCACTCGTTTAAAACCGTATGGGATAATGGACCAAACTCATCAATAACAAACCGCTTGATACCGTCCAACAACTCTCTCCCACTGACATGCTGCCCATGTTCAGGCTCATTGCGTCGAATGTTTTTAACGGTACTGTCAAGCGCTTCTAACAAAAAAAAGTATGCGTCAGGATGGTAGCGCCCATCCTGCTTGCAAATCTCGTCAACAATCTCTTGAAACGTCTCACTCATGATATGATTTACTCACTGACCAATCAACCGCTGATGCAACGCAACCAACTCATCCGGATCTTGATATGCCCCAGATGACCAATTGATGGCACGCCCATTCCAACGCGGCACCACATGAAAATGCACGTGCGGCACAACCTGTGTCGCACAGCTTCCGTTGTTTTGAAGAATGTTAAAACCATCACAAGGAAGCCGCGACAACAACATCCGGGCAACCCGCTTAATCACAGGCATTAAGTCCGAAACAACCGCATCCGGCAGATCAGTCAAATATTGAGCGTGCTGTTTAGGAATGACCAGCGCATGCCCCCTCTCAAACGGTGCAATATCAAGAAAAGCCAAACACTGCTCATCTTCATAGAGCACATACGCGGGAATCTCGTGCGCAATGATCTTACAAAAAATACAATCCGACGCCAGCATGACCACTCCTTTAACTGTTAAGCAAGTTTATTAAAGCACACCGCTTCTGCTTGTTAAAGCCTTTAATCGAACCCGCCCCGTGCGCTTCTGCAATTGAGCGGAACGCTTCGCCTACCGAGCGATCCACCTTTTTCTTCAGCTATTATCTTTTGAAATTAATGCCTCAGAAATACGCCTCAAACGTGTTCAAATAAACGAGATATTCAGAAAAACAGCCTCTTTTTGAGATCAGTCAAAAAAGAGATACCTCTTTACTCAGCCCACGTTGGCAGTCGGAATACAGGAGAATCCTCTTTCACCGCATGCAACACCTCTGCCGCTGGAAACCCATAGGTCTCGCGCAACACCTGAAGACCTTCATCCAGAAAGGACTCGGGCGTCGATGCCCCACTCGTAACCCCTACCACCTGAGCCTTGGCAAAATCGATCCCTTGCATCTGTTCTATCGCACTGATGAGATGTGCCCTTGCACCTGCACGCCGCGCAGTCTCAACCAAACGTTGACTGTTTGAACTGTTTTCCGATCCCAGTACCAGCACCATGCTACACTGCGCCGCCATGAGACAAACGGCCTGCTGTCGATTACGCGTGGCATAACAAACATCCGTGCTACCCGGCAACAATAAGCGCTGACCAAAGCGACGACGCAAAACCATCATGACGGGCTCTACCTGCGCCTCTCCCAACGTCGTTTGCGTCACCACGGCTACGCTCTGCCCCTGCGGCACATGCAACGCTTCGGCCTCTTGGGCCGACTCCAAAACACAGACTGCGTCCGGGGCTTCTCCCGCGACTCCCACCACCTCTTCGTGATTCCGGTGCCCAATACACACCACACACGCCCCCTGCGCCGCAAATCGACGAACCTCATGATGCACCTTGGTGACAAACGGGCAGGTTGCATCAATCACCCGTAGCCGACGTGCCGCTGCTTGGGCATGGACCTCTGGTGCGACACCATGTGCCGAAAAGAGCAGTCGAGCTCCTTCAGGAACCGCATCTGGTGCTTTGACAAACACCATACCTGCAGCCGTTAGACGCGAAACAACCTGTCGGTTATGCACGATCTCATTCAGACAGTAGACACTCTTTCCTGGATAGTGAACCAGAACTGCTTCAGCTGTCGCAACCGCCCGTGCAACCCCGGAGCAAAACCCGTGCGGAGTCGCAACCAACAACCTTTTTTCATCACTCATGACAGATTGCTTTCCGCATCCTCTTCCTGTTTTTCAAGCTGCGCGAGAATCTGCTCGGCAGGCGTCAGATACTTTTTCTTTTGGTTGCAAGCATGACAAGCGGGCACCACATTACCGCGTGTACTGGTGCCCCCCCGCACGACAGGCACCACATGATCCATGGTCAACGCATCCGCCCCCACCTGACAACCACAGTAGTGACAAACCCCAGCTTGAATTTGCTGTTGCCACCAAACACTCTGTCGCAACGTACGGGCTTTGGCACGCTCACGCGCC
>CAZSUM010000171.1:0-6500 GCA_964610015.1 uncultured Lentisphaeraceae bacterium | reverse complement strand
CCCTCCTCTGCCCGCATCGTGGGGTGGAGGTGGAATACCGCCATTCAGAAGAGCAGTTCCGTTGCGCCAGCTTGGGACATTCGAAGTTCAAAACAGATGGCACCTTGAAAAAAGGGCTGTCCAAAAGCGGATTGAGCCACTATCAGGCACAACTCAATCCTGCAGACAAGAACTGCCTCTGGGTGTTGCTTGATGGCTGACCTCTTTGATGTGCTGGCCCCTTTTTATGAGCGGTTGATTCCGCCGCCAGATCCTCAGGTCTTGCAAACACTACTCGCCCTTAAACCAGAACATACCTTGCTCGATGCGGCAGGGGGAACTGGGCGAGTCGCGACTGTTTTCTCATCTGGTCTCGCACGAACAGTCGTTTGCGATGCGTCCTCACGGATGCTTGCACAGGCTCGACGTAAAGGACTGGAAACCGTCTTAACTGAGGTGGAAACGCTCCCTTTTGCTGATGCCACGTTTGATCGTGTACTTCTTGTGGATGCCTTCCACCATGTACGCGATCAAGCAACTGCATTACGCGAACTCCTTCGCGTGCTCAAACCCGACGGAAAACTGGTGATTGAAGAGCCCGATATCCGCCGCTGGCAAGTCAAAATTGTGGCACTCATGGAAAAAGCGGCCTGTATGCGTAGTTGTTTTGTTTCGTTGGATCGTATGCTTGCTCAAATCACTCGTTGTGGAGGTCATGCGCGGCTGGAACATACGGATCGTTTTCGCATATGGCTGTCGGTGACCTCTAGCGAGCCCTCAAATCGTTCGGATACGCCCGCCGACGGTGAAATTTCAGGATAGGAAGCTAAGCACCAAAAAGAGTATGTTGTAACCTTAGTGCCTTACGACCGAAGAACAACGATAAAAAACACGTTGTTTCCCTCTCCCTCTACCTGTGGGAGAGGGCTGGGGTGAGGGTTGCGGGCTCTGCTCGCATTAGGAGACATGATGAGAACTGACTCAGAAGCACGCGATATACTTAGCTCAGCACAGTATAAACTTATTCTCGATTCACTCTCGGAAGGTGTTTGTACGATCAACCGAGAATGGACGATTACCAGTTTCAACCGCTCCGCACAACTGTTGTTTGGCGTCAGTGAGTTGGAGGCGATTGGACGCCTACTCGGAGATCTCTTTCACTGCGAGGTTTGCGAATGTCAGACACTTCTTGCCGGTGTCATGGCGAAGGGGACACCCGTGCGGGATGTCGCTACACGCATCATGGATCAACAAGGCCACCCTATTCCAGTTGTGATGAACGCAACGCCTTTTCGCAATGGAACAGATGAGATCAATGGACTGGTGATCTCCTTTCGCGATAACCGTCCACTGGAAACGCTGCGCCGCGAATTGCGTCAAAGCTTCTCTTTCCAAGATATGGTAAGTCGCAATGCGCAGATGAATCGCATCTTTCATATTTTGCCGACCGTTGCTGAGAGCGATAGCGCGGTTCTGATTCTGGGTGCCAGCGGTACGGGCAAAGAGCTTCTCGCGCGAGCGATTCATCAGGCGAGTTCACGTGCAAAAGAGCCTTTTATTGCTGTCAACTGTGGGGCGTTGCCCGATAATTTATTGGAGTCAGAGCTTTTTGGTTATAAAAAAGGGGCCTTCACAGATGCGAGAATCGACAAACTCGGACGCTTTGCTCTCGCGGAGGGGGGCACCTTATTTCTGGATGAAATTGGTGATACCTCTCCCGCAATGCAGGTTAAACTCCTACGAGTCTTACAAGAACGTGAGTACGAACCACTAGGTTCAACACACAGTGTAACAACCAATATCCGACTAATCACGGCGACTAATCGTGATCTTTCCGCTCATGTTGCAGACAACTCATTCCGGGCAGATCTCTACTACCGTATCAATGTCATCAGCTTTGATTTGCCCGCGCTTGTCAAACGGCCAGAAGACATTCCTTTGTTGGTGGCGCACTTTATAGAAACCCTCAATGCAGAACAAGGACGCACTGTACGAGGCGTCTCACAGCAAGCGATGGAGCGTTTGTTGCACTATGATTATCCAGGCAATGTTCGGGAACTGCGTAATATCATTGAACGCGCATATGTTCTTTGTCGCTGCGATGAGATACAAGAACAATGTCTGCCGCCACATTTGCTCAATCCTGTTCGACAACAACACGCCAAGCAGTTAGTGTCTGAAAGCGCCGCGGTGGTGGGGGGGGCGTCGCACTATCTCCATCTTCGCCAACTGACACCACAACAAGAGCAGGCGTTGATCGAAGAGACCCTTACCGCATGCCAAAACAGTCGTAAACAGACAGCCGCACGTTTGGGGATTGATCCCGCTACACTCTGGCGCAAGATGAAGAAATATGGACTTTTGTCATGAGACCGACATGGCTTCTCATTCGTTACAAAAGCGTCGGTTTTTAAAAAGAGTCAACCCCGTGAAAATTATCTTATGAGAGTGATTGACAGAAGGCCCTCAATCCTCTAAATTGACACACGTTTTTAGCACTTGAAATAAGATATTTTGAGAAGTGGCGAGGTAGCTCAGTTGGTAGAGCAGCGGACTGAAAATTCGCGTGTCGTGGGTTCGATCCCCACCCTTGCCACCATTTTTATGCCCTGAAAACAGAAGTGCTGCGCGGTTTCCGCTACGGCACTCCATCCTCTTAACACTTCAACGTCACCAGCCACACATGTCGGTCACGCCGTTGTGTGCGCTGACTGGTTCTGCCGTCATCCGGGTTTCTCGACCAGCCGCCCGTTGATGTACTTGTGCAGGATGCTGGAAAGAAGTGTTTGGTATGGAAGTCCTTCATGCACCGCAGTCTTCTGCAAGCGGACAAGGTCGCGCTCGGCAATTCTGATGTTCACGCGCTTATCTTTCCGCAGAGTCGCGCGAGCCGATTGACGGTAGCGTCCCGCCTCTTGCTGGAAATCCGCAATACGCTTCCATTCTCCCTGCTCAACGGAATCGAGCAGACTTTTTTCTTCTTGAGTCAGTTTCATTCTGAATCACCTCCCAAATACTGCCGCGTCATTTTACGGCTCTGTATGACTGTCTTGAGGAATATCACTTCGTCATTCTCGACAAAGGGTACGAGACAGGCATAGCCTTCTACATCGATGATGAAAATCCGCTGGCCTGGGTACTGTTGCTGGTTGGGATGTTCAATCGTATCGAGCAAACCACCATGCGCCAGATGAAAGACCACGTCCTCGAACGTGAGGTCTCGTTCTTTTCTGAGCCACTCATTCTTTTCGTCATTCCAATCGTATGGCTTCATGTGACAAACATATCACAGTGTGTGCATTTTGGCAACAGGCTGTTTTGTCCATCAACAACTCCACTCGCCAAATCGCCATTATGGCCGTCAGTGTGTGTCCTGTTTCATGGCGGAAGAAACAGCGACAACTATTCTACTTTTGAATCCCGCCCGACAGTTTCCCGTTGCGTCAAATGAAAACGACACCGAAATGTGGTACAGGTTGCGTCATAAATAATGACACCGTAGAGCAGATTCCAATTCTTTTCTTCATTTAACATATTCATGACTCCATATCTTTCGGTGTCATGAATTATGAGTCAACGCGCATGACGCCAGCTTCGGATTTGCTGAGAACCGCTTTGGTTTTAACATAACTGGAACAACCAACATCCCCGTTAAAGTCGAAGCCACGACCAACCTGGCCTCCGCCTTCCGTCACAAACACCACTCTAGGAACCTCCGGATCAATCTTTTTCTCCGATCCCGATTCAGTCGATCGCCCCGTTCGATTCTACCGTATCGTTTGGCCGTAACACCCCCAACCTCGGCGTTAGACGAGGGTAAAGGGACTGCGAGACTTCTGCGGACATCTCGGGGAGATGTCCCTACCAGGGACTGCAAGTCTCACTAGGAAAACGTCGTGTGGACACTCCCACAACCTTTTGTAATAATCGCCACTCGATAACACACGTGCCGCACGATGTGCGGACAGGCATCAATTTTTGATTAGCGGGAGGACAACGATGAATAGAAGAATGTTTGTCAAATTAGGAGGGGGATTGGCCCTTGTTCCGGGGCTCCTTCCGCAAACCCTTCATGGGCTGGAGAGAACGGTGTCGCCAGAAACGAGTGTTCATGAGCCCGCGAGAGACCTCTCGGTTGTGGCACGGGCCGATGTGGTTGTCTGTGGCGCGGGTCCAGCCGGAGTGGCAGCGGCGGTGTCGGCCGCGCGTAAAGGTGCAAAAACGTTGTTGTTGGAACAACACGGGTGCTTGGGTGGAATTTGGACGGCTGGGTTGTTGAGCTGGTTGCTCGATCATGCCAATAAGAAGGGAGTCATGACTGAAGTCAGTGCGAGTATGGCAGCGCGCGGTGCACGCACAGTCACTGCTGAAGGTAAACCCACCAATGCGTTTGATGTCGAAGTCATGAAGCTATTTCTCGAAGAGCTGTGTGAGGCGGCCGGAGTCGAGGTTTGGTTGCATACACGCGTGGCGGCGGCGATCAAGAGAGAAAGGCGTTTGACGCATGTGATCACGGAGTCTAAGTCTGGGCGCGAGGCTGTTGCGGGGCAGGTGTTCATTGATGCAACCGGTGACGGTGACCTTGGCGCGTTGGCAGGGTGCGGTTTTGAGGTGGGGCATCCCGAGACGCAAGGGATGCAACCGATGAGTTTGATTGCCTTGGTCGCGGGAATTTCGGCCTCTGATATTCGTGGTTTCTACAATGATCATGAGTCTCAGCCTTGGGCGTTGCCCAAGGATAAACTACGCCAGGCGATGGAAGCCGGAGGAACGTCGCCCTCCTATGCGAAACCATCGCTTTTTCGTGTGCGCGATGATTTGTTTATTTTGATGGCCAACCATGAGTATGGTGTAAGTGGTATGGATACACGCCAACTGACGCACGCGACATTACATGCTCGCAAAGAACTGAACGCGCTGATCGATGGTCTGCGTAGCACGGGTGGAATATGGAAGACTGTCCGGCTCGTGGCAACGGCAGAGCAGATTGGGGTTCGTGAAGGACGGCGCCTGAACGGCTGTTATACTGTGACGGCCGACGATTTGCGAGAGGGGCGGCGGTTTGATGATGCCGTTTGCCGCGTGACGTTCGGTGTAGACGTTCATTCGGTCAATCCTAAAAAGACCAAAGCGATCGAAGCTCAGACATGGCGAGCCAAGTCGTATGATATTCCCCTTCGCGCACTGGTTGCAAAGAATGTGGAGGGGATGCTCATGGCTGGCCGATGCATCAGCGGCGATTTTCTCGCACATTCGAGTTACCGTGTGACGGGCAACGCGGTTGCGCTTGGCGAAGCTGCTGGACGGACAGCTGCCGTGGCTGCGCTCAGCAATCGTTTGCCTTCCGCCGTGGCCTTTTCAGAAATCGCCTCTTAAAAAAGGTGACAGACGCCTCTATTTTGAAAGAGCTCAGATTAGATGCGTTTCTAAGAATTCTGATGATTAAATTGTCCTGAAAATTGAGTCTGGCTGAGTCTCTTGCTGCCTGTTAAGTTTTATATTACACTGTCGGACATTGAAAGTTTTCAGACGCGCAGGATGATTTTGATGAATCGATTTGCCTACCTCATACGACGCCTCTTGCTAGTAATCCCAACTTTTTTGGGAATTACACTGGTTTGTTTTGCACTCACGCGCTTACTGCCTGGTGGGCCGGTTGATATTCAGATCATGAAGATGCGTAACATCGGTGGGGCGGATTCGGCGGGCGCCAACGTCACGCAGGTTACAGAGGCTTATCGTCAGGAACTTAACCAGCAGTTCGGCTTTGATCGTCCTTGGCTGGTTCAATATTACGATTGGTTGGTCAATAAACGACTCGGTATGCGTATTCCTTCGTATGACTATCCAAATCGTACGGCTTGGCAGTTGATTGTTTCACGGATGCCGATATCGCTTTGGTTTGGTGCGGTCAGCTTTCTTTTGAGCTATCTGATCTGCATTCCTTTAGGTGTTGCTAAAGCGTTGCGCCACCGGGAACCATTTGATGCGATCTCCAGTTTGATTGTTTTTGCCGGATATGCGATTCCCGCTTTTGCGCTGGGAATGGTTCTCAAGATGTTCTTTTGCGGAACAGTCGAAGGACTCGCTGACTTCTTTCCGCTGGGCGGGTTTGAGTCGGATTTGGTTGCTTCAGCTTCGTGGTCGACACGTTTGGCAGACCGCGCTTGGCATATGGCGCTACCCGTGACTTGCTATGTGGCGGGCAATTTTGCGGTGCTGACCTTGATTATGAAAAATTCGTTGCTCGATCAGGTCGCCAGCGATTATGTGCGAATGGTCTTGGCCAAAGGGGCTACCCGTCGGCGCGCGATTTGGGGACATGCTTTCAGGAATGCGCTAATCCCAATTGCGACGGGGTTTGGCTCAATCCTCGG
Organism: uncultured Lentisphaeraceae bacterium; assembly: GCA_964610015.1. Taxonomy (GTDB): domain Bacteria; phylum Verrucomicrobiota; class Kiritimatiellia; order RFP12; family UBA1067; genus CAZSUM01. The sequence continues at coordinate 144 of CAZSUM010000171.1, read as the reverse complement.
CATCTTATTTGCCGGATCCATCATTATTGAAAGTATCTTTGAAATTCCAGGTATGGGTCGTTTGAGTTGGGAAGCGTTAACAGGTCGCGATTATGCCGTTTTTTTAGCCCTGCTCTCGCTCACCTCGCTTTTACAACTTGCGGG
>CAZSUM010000170.1:0-6556 GCA_964610015.1 uncultured Lentisphaeraceae bacterium | reverse complement strand
ATGCCTATCCCCAGTTAACCTCCAATGCACTGGATGAGGTTATTCGTGCACTCGGGCTGACAGCGCGTGTCGGTGAAGTCTGTCCGGCAAGGGAGCCCCACGATGCGCTTTACGATGCCTGTGCCTGTGCCGCATTGCTTGAACATCTGTTAGCCCTTCCAGGGTGGGAACATGTAACCGTTGAGGCTCTGGCAGGGTTTTGATGTCAACGAAAGGATGCGTATGAATATGCTCATTGCGACGCGAAATCGGCATAAGTTGGATGAAATTCGCGACCTATTTAATTTACCAGCGTTACGCTTGATCGCTGCAGATGAGATTCCTGGCTTGCCGCAAGATATCGAGGAAGATGCTGACACGTTTGAGGGGAATGCGTTAAAAAAAGGACGTGTGCTCTGTCAGGCTTCTGGTATGTGGACCTTGGCGGATGACTCAGGGTTGGAGGTCTTAGCACTGGAGGGTGCTCCGGGTGTACGGTCAGCGCGCTATGCTGGCGAATCCTGTAGCACCGCTGCGAATAATGCCAAACTACTTCGTGCGTTGGCAGGTGTAAAGGATCGACGTGCTCGTTTTCGTTGTGTGTTGGCGCTCTGCGCACCTGATGGACGCGAGTGGACGTGTGAGGGTGTTTGTTCCGGAGTGTTGATCGATGCCGAACGGGGAAAAAATGGGTTCGGCTATGACCCGCTGTTTGTCCCGGAAGGTTATGACCTGACATTTGCGGAACTGTCAGGCACGATTAAAAATCGTATTTCTCATCGGGGGCAAGCGTTACGTGTTGCGAAAAAGGCCTGGCAAGCGCTTCTTGTGTAAAGATGGGCTACGTCTTTGGTTCCTGAATAACAGGGTTGCTTAATTCGCCAATGCCATCAATGGTAATGGTCACCCTGTCTCCTGATTTTAAATATTGAGGGGGAGTGCGTGAAAAGCCGGCCCCAGCTGGTGTTCCCGTGAAGATCGCCGTTCCAGCAGGTAATGTTGTGCTACCGCTTAGAAAAACAATCAAATCGATCACACTGAAAATGTGATCTGCGGTATTGGAGCACTGTCGCAATTCACCATTGACTTGCGAACTTAGGGTCAATGCTTGTGGATTTGCAATCTCGTCTCGCGTGACCAAACAAGGCCCCATTGGCGCAAAGGTATCAAACGATTTGCTACGACACCATTGGGAGCCGCCGAAACTCTTTTGCCAATCACGGGCGGTTACGTCATTGCCGCATGTATAGCCCAGAATATAGTCCAACGCATGTTCTTTTGTGGCGTTATGGCAGGTTTTCCCAATGATCACAACCAGCTCTGCTTCGTAATCAACTTGGGTGCTGGGCAGATACGTGGGGATCATAATAGGGTCCCCTGGGTTCTGCACACAGGCCGGACTTTTTATAAAGAGCACGGGGAACTCGGGAATAGGTTGGTGTGTCTCGGCTGCATGGGCACGGAAGTTGAGTCCAATCGCAAGGATCAGAGGCGGTTGGATGGGCGCGAGTAGTTTGGTTATGGGGAGGCGTTTACCGGAGGGTTGCCATGTTCCGAAAAGCTCTCCAGTGATCGGCTCAGCAAAGCCTTCTTCATGCAAAATACCCATAAGCGGGTGGGGGAGGTCGGTGGTCAGAAAGCGAACGAGTTTCACAGGTGAGTCCTCATCATTTCAGGGTTAAAAGTTGGCGTCAGATTGAACGTAGTTATGGATAGAAAGGTTGGGGTCAGAGCTCAAGGAGGGTTAAGATGCAGAACGCGTTTTCAATGATCGGGTCATGTTGGGCGGGAGCAAGCCAGTAGCCTCCACCGATGGAGGCATACCGCTGTGAATTGATCAAATAGCGTGCCAGATCTGTACGCCAATCGCGAGGTGTATTTTCGTAAACGAGTTGCCCTGCGCCTACTCGGTTAATCAATTGTGCGAGTTGCCAGAGTTGTTCTGCTGGAGGATAGGGAGTTGGTGGCCATGTCTTGGCTAATTCTGCAAGTTGCTCTTGATCAGAACGGTTCTCGCCTGTGTCAGAGGACGCCTCTAACCCTACGGAAACGCGCACACGATGCCAGAATCGACGCGTGTCCTCTGATGCCGTTCGGGCGGCAAAATCAGCCTGCCGGGCAAGCTTGTTGAGCCATACGGTTTGGGTTACATTTTGAGGTAGGGTAAGCGACAAAGCGAGGAGCCGCCAAGCATGGGTTTCTAAATCAGGGATTTGATTCGTTATACTTTGATTAAGCCAGAGCGCAGCACGCGTTGCGGCGTCGGAGTGAAGCCTGTTTTGGTTAGTGGCATATAACGTGCACAACACCAGCGATGTGCTCTGAACACTGTTTGATGATTGCCATTCTCCATTTGCGAGTTGTTGTGCCAACAACCAGTCAAGGGTTTGTGTCATGGCATGGGTGGCTTCGTTGCGCAAAGAGGTGTCAAGCGAAGCGCCATATTGTCGGATATGGGCCAGAGCGCGCACTTCTGCAGAACTCGCAAAATTCGTGAGCATGATTGCCAGAAGGCCAATTCGCATCAGGTTCAAGATGGACAGATAAGAGGACATGCTTTATGCTCCTTCATTTCTCGTTCGCTTTTGTACTGTACCCACTTTTACGGCAGAAGAAAAGAGGTTGTTGAATGAGCGTGGCTGGGTTGTTAGCTTTGTTGATCGTATTCACGTTTCTCCCTGGACTTGAGGCCCGAGCCTCCATTCCCTTGGCATTTTTTCACTCCGCGATACGTGAGAATCTGGGATTGCCGGTGGCGTTGGCGGTTTGCTTTGGGGCTAATCTGCTGGTTGGGATGTTGACCTTTTGGTTGATGGGCCCCGTGGTGCAGGCGTTTCGGCGATGGGGCTGGTTTGAACGAGTGGTATGGCCTCGGTTTCAGCGTACGCAATACCGCTTACATCCGTATGTCGAACGCTATGGAGAGTGGGGACTGGCCTTCTTTATTGGCATCCCGCTACCGGGTACAGGAGCGTATACAGGGGCTTTTGGCGCATTTTTGTTGGGGTTTGATAAACGGCGTTTTCTGATCGCAAATGTATTGGGGGTCTTGTGTGCCTGTGTGGCGGTAACTGCGATTTGCTTGCTGATCGATCAAGGTATTGTCGCGGATGACAGTTTTCTACGTAAACTTTTCCTGAAAAAGGTTGCGCTTTAAGGGTAGCGAGAGGGAATGAATGTGATTCGGTCGTATCATGAATAGTGAAAAACGTATTGCTCGGGGTCTTTGCCTTTTGTCTGGTGGGCTCGATAGTCAGCTGGCTGTCTGTGTCTTGCGTGATCAGGGGATTTACGTTGAAGGCATGGTTTTTGATAGTCCTTTTTTTAAGATCACTGTTGCACAGCAGGCTGCTCGACAGTTGGGGATCATCTGTCATGTTTATCCGTTTACCCCTGAGATTCTTAAACTCATCCACAAACCGAAACATGGCTTTGGCGGAGCGATGAACCCCTGCATTGATTGTCATGCAAGCATGATTCGATTGGCCGGTGAGTGGATTACAGAACATGGGTTTGATTTTGTGGCAACAGGGGAAGTTTTGAATCAGCGTCCCATGTCGCAAAATCGGCGTGCCTTAGAGATTGTGGCTTGCGATGCAGATTTAGGGGGACGCTTGTTACGTCCCTTGAGTGCTCTTTTGTTGGAGCCAACGCTGCCTGAGCAACAGGGGTTGGTTGATCGGACACAGCTCTTGGGTTTGAGCGGACGGTCACGTAAGCCACAGGTTATGTTAGCAGAGCGCTTTGGCTTAAAAGAGTATCCAACTCCAGCGGGGGGCTGTCTACTAACTGAAAAAGGGTTCTGTCGTAAACTGGCTGATTTGCAGCAACACGAAGGGTTGGCGAAAGAGCGCTTGGTTAAGACGCTTGTTTTGGGGCGTCACTTGCGTTTACCCGAGGGTACGAAATGTATTGTGGGGCGCGACTCAAGCGAGAATGATCTGATCGAACAGTGCTTTCAACCCGAGATGGGGGATGTCCTGCTCTATACTGTTAGTGTTGCAGGACCAACCGTTTTAATTCCACAGGGTGGCGTTGCGTCAGAGGTTGTGCTTGCCGCACAGGTTACGGCGGGATATGGTGACTGCGGGAAAAAAGAAAGAGTCACCGTTTGTGTCAAAAACCAGCAAGAGACCCAAGAATTGTCTGTGACTCCGTTGCCAAAGAGCACGTCACAACAATGGCTTTGTTAGCTAGAATCCTCAGTCGTTGTGAACGCAAACGAGTCGATAAGAACTTTACGCGCTGGGCGCTTTCCCTGTAAAAAATAGATAAAGCATCGCGCCGATGACCAACAAAAGCAGGATAATTAGCGGAACCCAGAACTTGTTTGAATTCGATTTTTTTGAAAATTCTTTGGGGAGCGGTTCTTTATTGGGACGCTGCGGGATTACAATTGTCGTACGCGGTATCGCGGTGGCTTCGTTCTCATCATTCTGCGGCACATCATCGCCCTCGATCATTACGGGGATTTCGCCGATTAAAATAATATCGTTACGATAGAGTACGTGCTCTTTAATTGCGTTCTGATTGACCTTTGTTCCATTGGTCGAGCCGAGATCACGAATCAAAAAGCCACTCTCGTTTTTGGCAATCTCGCAATGCGTTCCGGAAACTGACCCGTGCGCGAGCACCCAGTCATTTTCCTCTCGACGGCCAATACGTAGAAGAGGTTGATTAAGCGCTACACGCTGACCTTTCAACGCGCCTTCTAAGACTATTAAACATGCCATGTTTCGCACCTTGTTATAAAAAACAGTTGCTAGTTTAGTGTTCTGGATTCAGCCTGTCAAGGCAGATGGGAGCGTCTCTTCAGAGTTGTCCAGCATAGCCCATTTGCTGAAGCAACCAGAAGTTTTTCATCCAATCACGCTCGACTTTAACCCACAATTCCAGTTCGACTTTGACTCCAAAGATTTCTGAGAGTTCCGGTTCCGCGCACTGGCGGACATACTTAAGGTTTCGCCCTTTCGGCCCGATCACAATGCCCTTTTGAGAAGGTCGGTTTACGTAGACAGTTGCTGAGACGACCCATTTTTTATCCTGTTCATCGATCGCGTCAACTTTGACAGCCAGCTCATGCGGGATCTCTTCATGAAGTCGGGCCAGGAATTTTTCACGGATCACATCGGCAATGGCCAACTTGCGGGGGTAGTCTGTTACAATGTCGTCAGGGAAAAGATACGTCTCACTCGGAGCGGCTAAGGCGTAGAGCTGATCAACCAATACCGCAGTACCGCCCGGGGTGATGGCTGAGGTTGAGATCCAATAAACCTTACGCTGCGTTTCTTTTTCCTTTTGAATGATCTCCCAGAGTTCTTTAAAGGCGTTTTCGTAAAAAGGGTCTTGATCCTGTTTGTTGAGAACAAAAATGACAGGCTGATCGGCGTGCAGCACACGTTTCATCCAGCCATCATCCTCCAGCTGGGGGCGGCGGCTACCATCAAAAACAATCAGCAAGATGTCGACACCAGCAGAGGCTTGTCGCGCCATGCGGTTCATCAGTGTACCCAAGGCCCCCTCGGATTTGTGGAGACCTGGGGTGTCTAGGAAAACCAGTTGTCCTTTGTCATCGGTCAGGATGCCTCGGACTGTGTTACGGGTTGTCTGAGCCACAGGACTGACAATGCTGACCTTTTCGCCAATCATGCGGTTGAGGAGCGTTGATTTTCCTGAATTTGTTCTGCCAACGATGCCGACAATCGCACAACGTTTCAAGTGGCCTTCGAGTTCGTGCGTGTCGCTCATGGTACTGCTTGTCCGTTCAACATGCCATTACTGGTGTCACCATCGAAATAAAGTGTTTGACCTGTTGCATCCAGCACGGCTCGCCAGAGGTCACTGTTTAAATTCACTTTTTGCCTTTCGATTGTTGCGAGAGGAATCGGCACAAGGGTATACCACTCGTCCTGATTTCCGACCACGCAGTCTGTGCGGCCTGCCATGGCGGCATGTACGGCATTACGTGCCAACATGTAACAGCGAATCGCATCAGTTCCCTTGGCTGGAACACTGCGGATGGTATAGCTGGGGTCAAAATATTTGACCGAAGACTCCATCTTCAGGTTCTTGAAATGGTCTGTAATCCGTTGATAAAGGTATTCGCCAATATCTTTTTTTCGAACATTGCCAGAGGCATCTTTTTGAACGGTTTGGCCTGCGATATGCCGTTGACCGGCACCTTCAGCCACCACTACGACGACATGATCTTTGTATCGGCTGAAGCGATGGGTGAGTGCTGCGAGGAGACCATGCGGTCCATCCATCTCAAATTCGAGTTCAGGAATCAGGCAGAAATTGACGACTGGATTTGCTAGCGTCGCATAGGCTGCGATGTAGCCTGAATCACGCCCCATCAGTTTGACTAGGCCGACCCCATTGAAGGTGCCTTTGGCCTCTGTATGCGCGGCCTGGATAATCTGGGTGGCCTCTCCAACAGCCGTTTCAAAACCAAAACTGCGTCCGACTAATTGCAGGTCATTATCAATCGTTTTCGGTATGCCGATGACGCCTACTTTGAGTTTGCGTTTTTTACATTCGGTGGCAATGTCGTGCGCACACCTTAGAGAGCCATCTC
>CAZSUM010000169.1:0-6582 GCA_964610015.1 uncultured Lentisphaeraceae bacterium | reverse complement strand
TGCGATCAAAAGGGCTTCGAATCGCCGTACGCCACCCCCCACGTCCAGGAGACGCCTCTCCAATTGCCCGCAAGTTACCTCCCAGGTCAACCAGCAGATTGGTATACCCAGCTTGCAGTAAACTCTGCCACGCTTGATCTACAGCAAATCCTTTGGCTATTGCACCGAGATCAAGTGACATGCCAGCGCGCAGGAGTGAGACCGTTGCTGTTTTGCCGTCTGGCAGAACATGCCAGGTGATCGCATGCCAATCGGTTAGCGGGCGGATGACTTTAAGCAACGCATCATCCGGTGGGGTTAGGGGTGCTGTGGCACCGTTAAACCCCCAAGCATGCAAGAGCGGTCCTAATAAAGGATTAAAGGCGCCGCCACTGGCTTCGGTAGCCTCTATCGCCACCTGCAGGACACGAAAAACAGAGGCGGAGACCGGAATCGCGAGACCGTTTCCAGCTGAATGATTGAGGACACTTAGACAACTGTTGGTCTGCCAAGCGGAGAGCTCCTTTTCAATACCTGCAAAAATAGGTTCAGTCACTTTGACGGCTTCTTCTGTCTGGGTATGAGCCACACATTGAACGGCAGCGATTGTTCCCATGCAGAGCCACTCTCTGCGTTCAGGAGGCACAGAGGCGGGTTTGCGGCAGGCAAAGAAGCATAACAGTCCTGTTAAAAACAAAAGAATGGCAAATAAGCGCATGAGCGTGTGTTGTTGGGAGGACTTCGGTGCTTCACTCACGGCACGTCACACTTTTCCGGCATCGCGAAGTCGTCAGCCATGGTTTGCGGTAGGCGGAACACATCACCCTTTTGATTGCAAAAATAGAGATGTGATTCGGATGGCTTGCGTCCGTGTCCATCCGCCCAGAAACCATAGAAGTCTGGATGGGCGTTGACAGGACGGCGCACATACGTGTGGTTCATCTCACTGTCTTTTGTTAACTGCTTGACCTTGCGCCAAGTTTCGCCCGCATTCTCAGTCAGCCACATCGCGATCTCACCGCCAGGGTTGTAAGGCTGCGGACCGAGTTGCGTCGGGCCGATAATGCGCCAGGTGGTGTCACTCTCGATATAGATGGGGCCTGTGTCGTAGTTGTTTCCCGAGACGATGCCCGTGCAACACTCTTGCCACGCCGAGCCCGTCCAGCGTACGGTGCGCCACTCGCGCGGGCCATTGGCGGGTCCGGATTGATACCCCTTGCTCAGCACGAAGAGGATGATCGGGTTGCCTTTAGAGTCGAACTGTACGTCCTTAATATAACAGTTGCGTTTCTGACTCTCGTACTCCAGCACCAGAGCTGGATTGACTTTGTTGGTAAGCGGGGTGTCGAGGATCTGACCTGAGGCTGTCTTCCACGTTGCGCCAAAATCATCACTTTCCATGTAGTAGACATTTGTACGCCAGTTGAGTCCTTTGCCCTTAGGGTGCTGGTTGAAGGCGATGCCCGTTTTCTTGTTCTTCCACTGCCAACTGATCTGATAGTGGCCTTCTTCGAAGTACGCCGTACATTTGCGATCGCTCCACTCGGTTCCTTCTGGATTACTGGTCATGATGTAGTTGCCGCGTCCCTTTACATACCAAGTATGGACAAAGAGGAACCCTTTCCCAGGATAGTAAAAGGGTTCTGGATAAGAAAAATTACCCGTCCAAATGAGTTTGAATGTATCGATGTTGTAAGGCTTCTCGCTACGCGAGATGTAAGAGCGGCGCTGACGTCCGTGGCTGCTGGAAAAAATCCAGATATATCCTTTGTCATCGAGGTTGATGACCGGATTGTCATGCGCGTCATCCGTCTGCTTGTCGAGCAATAGCGTGGGGCGCGCGACTTGACCGGTCGTATGGTCGAAGTACGATACCATGTGTAGCAACGTACTGTTTTTTGCGTCTGTGCCGCCGTAACAGAAGAAGGTCTTATTGACTTCCGGCGCGTACCAAGCCATGGGAATGTGTTTGGCACAATAGGTGCCAAGGCCACCGCTGTATTTATAGACATATTCGTCATTCGACGGCTGATTAAAGTACCAGATGCCCCGAAATCCATCGAATGGATATCCCGGTTGCTTAGGCATGGCACCGACCGACATCGCTATGAGAATGACTCCCGCTACATATCCATTCAGTTGCATGAGCACATCCTTTTCTCAGTTGATTAAGAGCGTTGATTTAACCGCAGAACGCACGAAGTTTCAAGAAGAACTCGGCAGGTACCTAATGCGAGTAATCCATAGAAGGTATGTTCCGCGTCCCCTTGAAGCGCTGTGGGAGAGGAGCCGAAAAGGGCATCATCAAGCCAACAGGACTCAATGAACGCAAGATCTGAAGGAGCTTGTAAAGGCTGGTTTGCCGCAAACAGTGAAAAGCGTGCGAGTGCCGTTGATAAGAGATCTGGGGGCGCGTCTTGACTTGCGCTATAACCGCCCGAAAAAAGGTGGTGTGCCTGAAGCGCTATGTGCAAGGCCTGACAAGGTGTACTAAGTTGGTCAGCCAAAAGCGAGGCTGCAACAAGTTGTGGCGTTGGGGCCTGTTGCAGAAAACGAGGATTTTCAAAATAACGACTGCGCAGACGCATGAGTTTGGCGATGCGTGTTAGATATCGAGGGGGCTGAGGGAGGGACAGTAAATGAATGAAAGCCTGATAAAGCTCTCCTTTTGACAGCGCATAAAGGGTAGATAAGGACGAAGAGGGGAGCTTAACGCCTTCGGCTATTAGCAAGAAACGAGCGCTGGCTACATTGATTGCACCGGGTGACTGTACGTGCTGATGCATATACGCACAGAAGGATTGGCGTGGATAGGGGGTCTTTAGAGCACGCAGACATAACCAGTTAAACAGCGTATAGTACGGATCGCTGGACCCATCCAGACCTGCCGCACCACCGTCAGGGGTGATTAACGCATGAAGCGCATGGATCATGGATTCATGCGCTTCGTGCGTGAGGCCTGCCGCGCCGTGAGCGGCAGTTATTTCAAGAGCATGGAATAAACGATTCATCAGGGGGCGGTACATGGTCGGTACGGCAACCGGGCTGTACGCATTTGGGAAAGGACTTATTTACCAAAGAGATTAAGCTTTTTAAGCTTGTCGGTTGCTTTCTTGGCCGCCGCTTCTGCTGACTTGGCCGCATTGGCCGCTGCGTCAGTGGCAGTTTTCACAGTTTCTTCCGCAGTCTCCGCGGCATTTGCGGTAGCGTCACTGGCAGCTTTTGCGCTCTTTTCTGCGTTTTCAGTTGCACTTTTGAGCGCATCGGTGGCACCTTTGGTCGCATCGGATGCTGCACCTCCAATGCCCTTCAGTAAGTCGCCAGCCGCGCCGACGGTACCACTGAATGCTTGAGAGAGCCCCCCTAGAATGGCATTCATGATTTCTGTAAGTGCATCAACGGCAGACGCTCCACCTGAAGACTTACCAATATCACGCACGGTGATTGAAGGGAGCGGGAGGGTCATGCTTTTTCCCATGGTCAGTTTAGATGAAAAAGCCACTTTTCCGCTGTTGAGTGTAAACTCTTCAATAATAATTTTTTTGCCGGGTTTCTTTTCAGCAGGTGCGCTCTTTTTATCTTCTTTGGAAGCTGATTTAGCATTGGCCATCATGGTATCAAAATTTGATTGGCCATCTTTGCTCTCAAAGGAAATCGCTGGCGCATCGATCTGAATCTTTTTAATCACAATCGTGTCACTCATCAGCGACGCCAGATTTAACTGGATTTCCACCTTGTCGACCGCGAATGCGTCTTTGTCAGAGTATCCTGTGGGGTTGCCAACCTTCACTTTTGAAACCGTCAAATTTCCTGCGAACGGGTTGAGTTTAACATCTCCAACTGAAACCGGAACGCCCAGGGCTTTGGGTCCACCGACCGAGGCAGCTGTTTTAACAATCGGTCCAATTGTCATCGGGAGAGTCAGGATCAGGGCTAACACTACCACCACAACGACAATAACAATACCAATCAGAATCTTACCAATTTTTTTCACGACACATTTCCTTTCAAGTGAAACCCAAGTGGTGAGCGTAGTAGACTTCAAAACAGTTGGTCTAGCACTCGACGCCCGAGTTTCTCGATACCCCTACAAAGTATAGGGTGAGACGGAAGCGGTACAACCGTTCTCGTTTTTGTAATAATAATTATAGATTTCAGTGCCAGTTTTGTCAATGTATACGAAGATACCAAATGCGACACAGGGTGCTCTATTCTGCACGAAGACGTGATTAGACCAGCGGCTTGGTTGAGAGTTTTCCTTGAGGCCTCAGAGCAGAGTCGGAACAACAGACCACAAGGATCCGGGATTCACGTCGGATCCTTGTGGGGTAAGCGGTTTAGACCGTGTAGGTGGATGCCGCGGTGTTGCTGCCACTTTCTGTCCAAATGTGGTGGTAGAATTCCCCTCGCGGTTTGTCGACGCGTTCAAAGGTGTGTGCTCCAAAATAATCGCGTTGAGCCTGAAGCAGGTTTGCGGGCAGACGCGCGCTACGATAGGCATCAAAGTAGTTGAGAGCCGTACTCATCGCCGGTATAGGTATACCCAGCGCCACCGCGCTTACAATGACTTCACGCCACGCTTTTTGGGCTTTGCTCACAACCTTTTGGAAGTAGGGATCGAGAAGCAAGTTAGCCAGTTTGGGGTCGCTATCAAACGCTTCCTTGATTTTACCGAGGAAGCGTGCGCGAATGATACACCCCTGACGCCAGACAAGGGCGATCTCACCGTAATTGAGCTCCCATCCGTATTCTTTGGCCGCAGCTCGCAACAATTGGTAGCCCTGTGCGTATGAGCAGATCTTTGAGGCATAAACAGCCTGTTCGAGGTTTTTAATGAAACGTGCCCTGTTAATTTTCACGTCTTTGGTATTGGGGCCCTTTAGCAGTTTGGCTGCCGCAACACGTTCTTCTTTAATGGCCGAGAGGCAACGTGCAAAAACCGCTTCAGCGATTTGAGGGATTCCCACGCCTAGATCGAGCCCTGCTTGTGAGGTCCACTTGCCAGTGCCTTTTTGACCAGCGGTATCGAGAATGATATCCACGATCGGCTTGCCGGTTTCCTCATCAATTTGAGAGAGGATGTCAGCCGTGATATCAATCAGGTAACTGTCAAGATCGCCTGTGTTCCATTTGGCGAACACTTTCTGCATTTCCTTTGCTGACATGCCGAGCCCGCGAGCCATCAGATCATACGCCTCACACGTCAGTTGCATGTCGCCGTACTCAATTCCGTTGTGGACCATTTTTACGAAATGGCCTGCGCCGTCACTGCCGATCCAAGCACAGCAGGGGGTGCCATCATTGACTTTTGCAGCAATAGCCTGAAAGATGTTTTTGATATGCGGCCACGCTTTCATGTCACCCCCTGGCATAATGGCTGGGCCGAGAAGCGCGCCTTCTTCACCCCCTGAAACACCAGAGCCAATAAAGCGCAGGCCTTTTGCTGCCAACTCTTTTGTTCGGCGGATGGTATCTGGGAAGTAGCTGTTGCCACCATCAATGATAATGTCGCCCTTTTCCAGAACAGACAGTAGCGACTCAATCGTCTGATCGACCGCTGCGCCAGCCTTGACCATGATCATGACGCGGCGCGGCTTCTTCAAGCTGTCTGCTAGTTCTCTCAGGGTGTGGCACCCAATCAACTTTTTGCCTGCCCCGCGGCCAGTTACAAATGCGTCGACCTTCGCGACCGTGCGGTTAAAGCATGCGACCGTGTATCCCTTGCTTTCCATGTTCAGAATGAGGTTTTCCCCCATTACGGCCAATCCAATGAGTCCGATATCTGCTTTTTTTGTTTTTTGAGCCATGGTTCTTTAATCCTTTGTTTTAATCATCTTCTACACGCCGCTGTAGGCGGAAAAGCCGCCATCGATCGGTACGACAACACCCGTTACAAAGCCAGCGGCTTTATCCGAGACCAACCACAACAGCGCGCCAATCAGGTCGTCTGCTTCGCCGAAGTGCCCCATGGGGGTATGTGCCAGAATTTTTTCTGAGCGTGGGGTCATGGAGCCGTCGGGGTTGGTTAGCAGAGCACGATTTTGATCGGTCAGGAAAAAGCCTGGGGCAATGGCGTTGACGCGGATTCCGGCTTTGGCCATATGGACGGCCATCCACTGGGTAAAGTTGCTGACCGCTGCTTTGGCCGCGCTGTAAGCCGGTATCTTCGTTAGCGGTTTAAACGCGTTCATTGATGAGATATTGATCACCACGCCAGAACGATTCAAGGCCATTTTTTTTGTAAACGCTTGAGAGGGCAGCAGGGTGCCGAGGAAGTTCAAATTAAAGACAAACTCGATGCCTTTGGGATCGAGGTCATAGAAGGTGACGAAGTCGCGATTCTCATTGAGCAGGTCGTCTGGATTCAGATACTCCATGGCTGTGGTGCCCTTGGGGTGATTACCGCCCGCGCCGTTGATCAGGATTGAAACTGCACCGAGTGTTTTTTCGATCTCCGCGTTGGCCGCTTCGAGGCTCTCCTTCTCCAGCGCGTTGCAGGCGACCGCCATGGCTTTGCCGCCAGAAGCGGTGATCTCGTCGACCACGCGTTGTGCTGCATCGCGTTTGAGGTCTGCTACGGCAACGGCTGCGCCGCGAGCAGCG
>CAZSUM010000168.1:0-6604 GCA_964610015.1 uncultured Lentisphaeraceae bacterium | reverse complement strand
CACCCCACCCCCCTGCTCGCGAAACGTTGTCATGACCTTAACAAACCTCAAAATCTGCGGCATTACTTCACGGGAAACGGCCTGTTTCTGTGCCAGCAAAGGTGTGGGAGCGCTAGGGGCTGTGTTCTACGAAAAAAGCCCGCGATATGTCACACCCGCGCAAGCCCGTGCGTTCTTCAACGAACTGCCATTACAAATCGCACGCGTGGGCGTGTTTGTCGATCTACCGCCCACGACCATGATCGCCATTGCACGTGAAGCCCAGCTCAACACCCTGCAACTTCACGGCGAAGAATCTAGCGAGACACTGCACGCGCTGATGCAGACGCCCTACCGCATTATCAAGGTCCTAAAAAGCACCGGAGAAAAATTGCTAAAACAAGCCACGACACTGCCCCCGCAGGTGGGAATTTTGCTAGAATGCGGACAGGGAACCCTTCCGGGGGGGAATGGCTCTGTTTGGGACTGGGCAGGTGCCGCACCCTTGGTACCCTTGCGCCCCTTCGCCTTGGCAGGCGGACTCACCCCGGAAAATATCCTCGACGCTCTGCTCCTCTCAAAGGCCTCAGCGTGCGATATCAGTTCAGGCGTTGAGTCTGCACCAGGTGTAAAAGATCACCTCGCTATTGAGCAGCTGATCAACCGAATGGACCCGCGACAGGTAAAAGAACCTCAGTTTTGGCACCCGTCGAATTAACTCGAACATTTTCAATAACCCAACCATGTCACACAACACCATGAACCACCTGAATCTTGATAACGTTAACATCGACTCAATTGTCCTCTTGGCCAGTCCACGAGAAATGAAGTGTGCCGTCCCGCAAAGTTCAACCTCTCTGGCAACCGTTACCCATGGAAGAGAAACCATTGAGCGTGTATTGGATGACGAGGATCATCGCTTGCTCGCGATTGTCGGTCCCTGTTCGATTCACAACCTCGAAGCTGCAGAAGCGTATGCACGTCGTCTGAAACAACTCAGCGATGAAATCGCCGATACCATCTGCGTCGTCATGCGGGTCTACTTCGAAAAGCCGCGTTCTGTGCTCGGCTGGAAGGGGCTTATCAATGACCCCTACATGAATGATACGTTCCACATTGCCGAGGGCATTCGTATGGCACGCCATTTTTTGATGAAGGTCGCGGAAATAGGACTCCCCTCTGCAACCGAAGTGCTAGACACCCTGATGCCACAATATATCGGCGATTTGATTTCCTACTCTGTGATTGGCGCGCGCACCGCTGAAGCCCAAACGCATCGTGAAATTGCCAGTGGGATCTCAACCCCGGTTGGCTTTAAAAACTCAACGGATGGCTCCCTGACCGCTGCGATCAATGGCATTCATACTGCCAGAGGCTACCACCACTTTCTAGGGGTCACAGAAGAAGGCTTGCCGGCCATCTTTAGTACCACCGGAAACCCTTTTCCACATATCATCCTGCGCGGTGGCAAACGACCCAACTACAATGCCGCCAGCATTGCCTTCTGCGAAACAGCATTGCGTACGGCACGTCTACCTGTACAAATCATCGTAGACTGCAGTCATGGGAACTCCGAAAAACAACCCGAGCGCCAAGGCATGGTTCTCAAAGATCTGCTAAAACAAATCGAAGAAGGCAATCGCTCGATTCGCGGGTTCATGCTTGAAAGCCAGATGGAGTGGGGCAGTCAACCCATGCCCAAAGACCCTTCTCTGCTTAAACCCGGCGTCTCTGTTACCGATGCCTGTATCGACTGGGATACCACCGAAACCCTGCTGCGTGAAGCCCACGCCCGTTACAAAACCGTGATTGAAGAACGCTACACCTCGTATGCCGGACATGCCCGGCCAAAGGGATCCATTGTATGAAAACACCCCCCCTTCAAGGTCAATACCCCGATGCGAGCGGACACTTCGGCCCCTATGGTGGACGCTATGTCGGTGAAACTCTGATTGCCGCACTCACAGAACTTGAGGAAGCTTGGACTATAGCCAAGAATGATCCGACCTTCACCCAAGCCTTTCACAACATGCTCACAAACTATGCGGGGCGCCCGACACCCCTTGATTATGCCGCTAGACTCTCGGATCATATCGGTGGGGCCCGTATTTATCTCAAGCGCGAGGATTGCGCCCATACCGGCGCGCACAAAATTAACAATGTCGTGGGGCAGGGTCTTCTCGCCCAACGCATGAGCAAACGACAGGTCATCGCAGAAACCGGCGCAGGTCAACACGGCGTCGCAACAGCCACCATCGCCGCCCGCTTTGGCATGGGCTGTAAGGTTTTCATGGGCGCTGAGGATGTCCGCCGACAGGCCCCCAATGTGCTCCGCATGAAACTGCTCGGTGCTGAGGTCATCCCCGTGACAACGGGCACAGCCACCCTTAAGGATGCCATGAACGAGGCCTTGCGTTACTGGGTCTCTGAAGTACGCGACACCTTCTATATCATCGGTACCGTTTCAGGTCCTCACCCCTATCCCGTCATGGTTCGCGACCTACAACGCGTCATCGGCGATGAAGCCCGTCGGCAGATTCTAGAGCAGGTTGGTCGTCTACCCGATCTACTCGTTGCCTGTGTGGGTGGCGGCAGCAACGCAATGGGGCTTTTCTATCCGTTTCTCGATGACCCCTGCGCACTGTTGGGTGCCGAAGCCGCAGGTGAGGGTCTCGACACGAAGCACCACGCGGCCTCCATCTCTGGAGGGTCCCCGGGTTCGTTGCATGGTGCCATGACGTATCTACTCCAAAACGACGAAGGTCAAATTCAAGAAGCTTGGTCGATCTCCGCTGGACTCGATTATCCGGGTGTGGGTCCCGAGCATGCCCTCTTGCACGATCTTAAACGCGTCAGGTATACCGGCGTAACCGACCGCGAAGCCGTCGAAGCCTTTAAACTACTCTGCCGCTTTGAAGGTATCATTCCGGCATTGGAAAGTTCGCACGCGCTAGCAGCTGCCCTCAAAGAGGCTGCCAAACGACCCAAAGACCAGGCGATTCTCGTCTGCCTCTCGGGTCGTGGCGATAAAGACCTTGAGCATATCACCGCCTACTTGAACGATCACAATCTGGAAAGCTTATGAACCGCATTGACACGATCTTTCAGCATCTTGCTGCAAACAACCGCAAAGCACTGGTCGCTTACTTCACGGCTGGTGACCCAACTTACGAGATGAGCCTCAACATTCTACGCACCGCGTGTACCGTAGGCGTTGATATCTTGGAAATCGGTGTTCCTTTTTCAGACCCGAGCTGCGATGGCCCAATCATCCAGCAGGCATCGGAACGTGCACTTCAGTCTGGCATGTCCCTATCAAAAAGCATTGCACTCGCCGCTGACCTGCGAAAAAGCGTTCAAACGCCCATCGTGCTTTTTAGCTATTACAACCCCCTTTTTAAATATGGTCTGCAACGCGTTGCTGACGAAGCCGCAGCCGCAGGTGTGGATGGGTTGCTGGTTGTTGACCTCCCCCCCGAAGAAGCGGGACCCCTTACAGCCGCGCTATCGGGCAAGGAGATTCACCTGATTCGTCTGGCTGCGCCAACTTCAACACCTCAACGCATTCGCATGCTGGCAGATGGTGCCGGAGGCTTCCTCTACCTGATCACACGTCTCGGAGTTACCGGAACCGGCGGACTGGACTATAGCGACATCGCTCAACATGCAGCAGCCATCAAGGCTGCCTGCCCTCACCCAGTTTGTCTCGGCTTTGGCATCAGTACCGAAGCAGACACCCGCGCACTGGCCCCACTGGCGGACGGCGTCATTGTCGGCTCTGCACTTGTTCGTGTTATTGCAAACGCCGCTAACCAACCCGATTTGATCGAACGTGTCGCCAACAAAATCCGCGAACTGCGGCGCGGAATGGATTCACACGACTGATTCAGATACACACAGATACCAGCCCTTGAACAGCACCGCAACCTTGATATGGATCTTGAATTTCACTACCACATCATGCATCTGATCGCCGCAAAGGCCGGATTCGACGGTGATGATCTGCGCATCCTGACCTACAGTTCACAATTCACAGATGACAATGATCAAGCGTTCAAAATTCGCAGAGGCCGAAACTGGTTCTACCATAACCGAATTTCTCAAACAATGAATATCCTGAAACCTCAGGAAGACCGACTCCGTATCTATCCGCTTTTTCACTTTATTCCGGGCGACCCACAGAACATCAATGCGTTACGCCTAGATGGTGCTGTGCGTGACTGCGACACCACAGCCAACAGCGCCTATGCTCAACGCATCATGCACGAAAGTCTACGTACTGCAAACCTCTATCAGATCGGTATCGCCTGTCATGCCTATGCAGACACTTGGGCACACCAACATTTTGTCGGTTATCGTGATCGCTTTAACGCCTTCCCTGGATTTTTCAACCGTCTGATTCCGAATATCGGTCACGCGGACGCCAAAAGATTACCCGACTGGCCTGCGTGCGTTTGGCAAGATGTCCGTTTAACCACGCCACGTGTAGAGAACAAAACACGCTTTCTCGAAGCCGCTCGCGCCCTCTTTCACCTCTTACGCCAATTTGCCGACCCATCGTGTAGCGACCTCGCACGTCACACCGACGGTGACGCCTTGATTCACATGCTGGATCTGGCAGTCGGAAGACGTGACGATACCAACGCCTTGCAGGCGGAGCGTATCACCCGGTATCAGAATATCGCCAACACTGCTGACGGGGGAAACACCGCCATCCCCCCTTATGACAAATCTGCGTGGTTCGAGGCCTGTATCGCAAGCTGCACGCGCTTTAATCACGCCTGTTCCCGAGTGCGCCATAGCAAACGCCGTTACTCTTTTAAAGGCCTGTACCAGCAGAGCGACTGGTTTAAATTTCAGGAAGCCGTCAAAGCCTATGCCCTCATGGCTGAAACTGTTCTGGCCACTCCCTTATCTCAAGCACGCCAAACACTCAACCTGCGTTCATCCACCCCCTGATCTGCGATTATCCGTACTGTATTGCTCTCATTCTTCCCTTGCAGAACAGATGCATAATGGGCATGCTAAGATTTTGCAATGAGAACAACCCGTTTTTTTAACGGGTGTGAACGAGTCTTGTTCTCTTGATTAGCTATGTACGAAAAAAATAATCGCGTGTTAGAAAAGAAGCCCCCACCACATACAGGATTTATTCGATTGCCCATCCTGCTGGCAGGCGCTTTGATCGCAGCACTGATATTCCACGGTACGCGTGGCCTCTACGAGACAACTGAGGGTCGCTATGCCGAGTGTGCGCGGGAGATGGCACAATCAGGGAGTTGGCTTGAGCCAACGTTGAACAATGCGCCACATTGGACTAAACCCCCAGTGACGTATTGGGCGATCCGAATCCCGTATTCAATAGTCGGCCCAACAACATGGGCGGCCCGTCTGTACTTGATCCCCTGTTATCTCGGCACAATCGCTGCGGTCTGGTGGCTGGCACTGCGGCTCTGGGGTAATCGCAAAACAGCGTGTTTATGCGCAACCGTCTACGCAGCGTCAGGCCTGCCAATGATCGCGAGCCAAGTGGTGTCAGCCGATTATTTGCTGACCGTCGTATTGGCAACCGGACAAGCGTGTTTCTGGGAAGCCTTCAGGAAGCGCTCAACCGTAGCCATTTATGGGTTATGGCTATGTCTTGGAATCGCCTTTTTGATCAAAGGCCCCCCCTCGTTATTAGTGGTTCCCGCGTTGTGTGTCGTCTGGGCGCGTCTACCCAAATCTGAACGAGCCCATGTACGGCTCTTCGCGCCTAGCGCGGTTGCGTTATTCCTGCTGGTGGGGTTCGGGTGGTATCTGTGGGAAGCGAGCATACACCCCGGACTGCTCAACTATTGGGTCAAAGATGAGCTGGTCAATCGCTCTCTGTCGGACAAATTCAACCGACATCCCCAATTTTACATGAACTTCGTCATCTACCTGCCAATCCTGCTTTTTGGACTCCTCCCTTGGAGCGGAATGCTGGCATGCCGCATCAAAGCCGTCTGGTCGACCATCCGTGTGATCCTAAAATCTAGGTGGCAGATGCCAATTGAGCCGCTTTGGCTACTGGTAACGTTCGCGGTGCCCTTGGGGGTGTTCATGTTGAGTCGATCGAAATTGCAGCTTTATATGCTACCTCTGTTTGTACCCTTGGCGCTGGGTACGGGACGAATGCTAGAGAAAGTTTATGGCGAGTGGCGCTATTTCCAGCATACCGTTGTTGGATTAACCGTAACAGCCCTTCTGCTTTTTGCAATCGGCAAGGGTGCTGTTAGCACGTTCTCGTCGAGTCGAGACATGACACAACTCTATACGGCCCTAACCGTGCGCGAGGGCGTGCATGATCCAACCCGATTGGGTGTTTGCGGGTTCAAGGCTCTTAACGGACTCTCTTACTATTATGATCACGTGTTGACAATGATCGAATCAACGGATCTTTCGGCGTGGCTGAACGAAGATCCGACGCGAGTTATCCTGTGTAATTTTTCCAAATTGGAGAGAATCAGACAAATCCTTGAGGGCAAAAGTATAGAAGAGCGACTCCTGTACGATAAATGGTGGCTCGTCCGCTTGAAAACCGCTGTCGAGCCCCCAGCGCATTATCCTAACAATCAGAAGGGTGCGAGCCATGACCGCGTCA
>CAZSUM010000167.1:0-6608 GCA_964610015.1 uncultured Lentisphaeraceae bacterium | reverse complement strand
GTACCTATGGACCGCATATTCAGTATGCTGATTTTGCCACTCACTTCCGCGCAGAACACTTCGATCCAGCGCAGTGGGCCGAGCTCTTCAAAGAATCCGGTGCGCGCTATGTCGTGCTCACGTCCAAACACCATGATGGCTATGCGCTTTGGCCAAGTGACTATAGCCCACGCTGGAATAGCCAATTTCTGGGAGCGCATCGCGACTTGGCGGGTGAACTCTCCACTGCGGTTAAAGCCGCGGGGCTTCATATGGGCTTTTACTACTCCCTGCTGGAATGGGGCAATGCGCTATATGCGAAAGAAACCATCGACCGTTGGGCAATGGAAATGAATTTGCCACAAATGAAAGAGCTGGTCATGCGCTACCATCCAGAGATCATCTGGACTGATGGCGAGTGGGATTTTACCGATACCGAGCTTCACAGTATGGATTTTTTGGCATGGCTATTTAACGACTCTCCGGTGAAAGACCGTGTGGTCGTCAATGATCGTTGGGGAAAAAAGATCCGCAGCAAGCATGGCGGACACTACACGACCGAGTACAGTCATGGCCAAAATCAAGCAAATGAGGCACAACCCATCGTCCACCCTTGGGAGGAGTGTCGAGGCATTGGAGGCTCGTTCGGATATAACCGATTTGAACGGCTGGATCAATACATGTCATCAGCAGCGTGCGTCGAAACCTTGATTGACACCGTCAGCCGCGGAGGAAACTTACTGCTGAACATCGGACCGCGTCCTGATGGCTTGATCCCTGTCATTATGGAACAACGCCTACGCGACATGGGTCAGTGGCTCAAAGTGAATGGTGAAGCGATTTATGGCACCACGGCATGGCAATATCGACCCAACGACATGAGAGAAAACAAGTGCTTCTTTACAAAAAAACCAGATGCGCTTTACGTGATCTGCACGCGCTGGCCACAAAAACCGATCCTTGTCTCGTCTGTCAACCGTGCGACAAGCGTGACGTTGCTTGGCAGCGAGACCCCCATTGAATTCACCTGTGCAAATAACACGCTGACCCTTCATCCCCCCTTGCTTAATCCCGCCACGGTACCGTGCGACTTTGCTTGGACGTTTAAGGTAAATCAAGCAAAGTGAACAGAAAGGGTTGCGTGACGGCCAACGCAACCCGTATGATACCGTAACTTTTTTGAAGCTGTGAATTTTCCCATGAATGACTTTGAAATCCGTTTCTTTTTTTTTCTGATTGCCAGTTTTTCAACACTCTTCGGTGCATGCGTCGGTAGCTTTTTGAATGTCTGCATCTACCGTATTCCGCGCGATGAATCGGTGGTTACGCCACGATCGCACTGTCCTCACTGTAACACCTCAATTCCGTGGTATCTCAATATCCCTGTGTTTAGTTGGCTCTGTTTGCGAGGAAAATGCGCAACCTGCAAAGGACCCATTTCCTTTCGCTACACGTTGGTTGAACTTCTCACGGCCCTACTCTTTCTCGTCGTCTTCTTGAAATGGGCCGATCCTGCTACGTTGGCAATGCCGTTTTTGCTTCATCCTGGGATGATCCCCGTCTATTGGCTTTTCCTCTCAGGATTGGTACTTGGCACGTTTGTAGACTTTGAACACTTCATCATCCCAGACTCGGTCACCATCGGCGGCATGGCTGCGGGCATGATCCTGAGTGGTCTGGTCCCCTCCATGCATGGAACGGACCTTTGGTGGCTAGGTCTTCTACGTGCCGGGGTGGGCCTAGCAACAGGGTTTGGACTGCTTCTGGCTGTCGCATGGATCGGCGAACTCATTTTTAAAAAAGAGGCCATGGGGTTTGGCGATGTCAAACTCATGGGCGCAATTGGGGCCTTCCTTGGCTGGCAAGCGGTGCTTTTCACCTTATTTGCAGCTTCTCTGCTCGGCAGTGTATGCGGACTCCTGATGATCGCCTGTGGGGGCGTCAAATTGCGGAGTCGCATTCCTTTTGGCCCCTATCTCGCTGCAGGTGCGATGGTTTGGCTTTTCTGGGGTCCGGCTATCTTAGCCGCCTATATCAACTTGATGCGGGGCTAATCGATTGAGTCAATCGTGAGCTGGCATATCGTGCCAGACGGGATCACGTTTAGGAGCGTGCAGGCGCCGCCATAAATCGCCAACTTGATGACCTGTCTCCGCATCGTCTTGCTCCTCAAAAGGATTTTCGAGATCAAACACCTCTTGGAACTCCTCATCAATTTGTTCAGTATCTTCACCAGCCTCAATGCGGTTCATCGCCTCTTGTACCTCTTTGTTAAAGCGAACCCCCCCCGCAGAGGCTAGTTCACGCATGACCCGTACAGCGTCACGCGGGTCAGCCTCATCGCGTTCAAGCGCGTGTAGACGATCGGCAAGTTTTGCACCCATCAGTTCCATCCGATCAAAATCGCCGGTTCCCTCCTCACGTGCCGATTCTCCGCCCTTAACACAGTGCGAAAAGCGCGAAACTTCACGTTTGAGTTGTTGACCACAGAGAGGACACTCTGGCAACGTGAGGGTATCCACATGATGCGAGCGAAAGGTGAAAACGGTGTGACACGGTTCACAATAAAATTCATAGAGTGGCATGGCGTAACACTCCTTTCAAGTTTTCATTATACCGCAATTCGGTTTGATTGTGACCTGTGGATTTCAGTTCGTCAAGGGTGTCGGTTTCCCCTATACTCTCTGACATCGCCTCTTTCAACTGACGATGCTACGATGACACAACACTCTTTTTTTCTGACGTCCGGAGATATTCATCTCTCTGCTACTTGTTTTATACCTGAAACAGTTCGGGGTACGCTACTGTTTATCCCGCCTCTTTTCGAAGAGCGCAAGGGGGCCCTACCCGTTTTTGTCAAAACCGCCCGCGCTCTGGCAAAGCAGCAGATTGCGTCGCTTATCTTTGATTTCTCAGGATGTGGCGATTCCAACGGTGATGTAGCAATGGTTACGACAGAGCGCTTGGAAGCTGACTGCGAGATTGCAATAGCGTGGCTTAAAGAGCACTTTGCATCGCAACCGCTACTCGTGCTTGGACTCCGCGTCGGCGCCGTGTTAGCGAGCCGCTTGGCAGCACGCTGTCCTGATATCGACCTATTGGTCGTTTGGTCACCCGTGACAGGCGAGGCTTTTGTACAACACCTCCTACAGCGCCACATGATCAATAATATGGTGGCCTACGGCAAAGCCCAAACCAGTCGTGCCACGCTTGAAACAACGTTATCGCAAGGTGGTGCGATCGATCTCGATGGGTACCGCATGAGTAGCGCTCTCTTCCACGGGCTTCAAAATCTGGTGCCGAGCGCTTTTCAGCAACCCGGTTGTTTGTTTTCTGGCGGACATGACCTCAAAACCTGCCACGCCTTTGCGGCTTTATCGCATCAAGTACAGTGCCGTGAGACACGGTATCCCCCGTTTTGGAACACGGTTGGCCATGTCGCGCTAGACGTCTTAATTCAGGAGACCTGCCTCTGGGTCACAAGCCAGCTCGCCCAATCGCAAACCGTTGTCCCTCCCTGTCCTCTTCAACTGGCCCCTGCACCTCTGTCAAACGCCGAATTCATAACGCTTGAGAGTCCCTCACGTGTTGCAGGAATTCTGAACACCCCTGTCCATCCACCACGCGCCGGAGTTCTCTTTTTACACGGCTGGTCTGGTGATCGTACGGGACCCCATCGACTCTTCTCCCTTTTTGCACATCAGCTCACTGCGGCGGGTCAGCTCTGTCTTCGGTTTGATTTTACAGGCCGGGGCCTGAGTGCGGGCGATCCATCAACAGCCTCAATTACACAGATGGTTGCAGATGCCGAGGCAGGACTGCTCTACCTACAAACACGTCTGCCCCCACACGCACCCATCGCACTTGTCGCTATCTGCTCTGGGTGCAAAGTCGCCATTACACTTGCTGCCGCACATCAGCAGATTGATCGAATACTGCTCTGGTCGCCGGAGTCGATGGGATCGCTGCGCAGTGCCTCGACCGGGTGGCGTAAAACCGTGAACGCCCTGCGAAGCTATGGCCGCAAACTGACGCGACCCGACACCTGGCGCAAAGTGCTGAGCGGACGGGTGCACACCCGCCTGGTCGCGAAGGCGCTGGTAAACCATGAAACGCGCAGCGCTTCCGAAGCGGCGGCGGAGGATCAAACCCTGCGCGCCTTCCGCGCCTTTTGCCATCCCCTGCTGATGGTTTTTGGCGGCTCGGATCCCGATGCGCCGGGGTCGCGCCGCGCCTATGAGCACTTCTGCCGCCGTCACGGCATTCCCTGCGAAATCCACACGATTCCGCACGCCGGACACAGCTACTACAGCGAGCCCTGGACAGAAACGCTCTTCCGCATCAGCCACCCCTTTCTCGCGCCTTAGCGCGACAGGCCCCCGGGTCGGGACGCCTTTCCGAAGTGTCCGCACGAACCGGCGGCGGTTTCAGAAAAACCGCCCTGCCCTGCCGGGCATCACACACCGGCCACACGTTAACGCCAGCCGCTTTAGAAGCCCAGGTTGAAGCCGAAGAGAAAGCGGTGATCGATATAATCGCGCAGCGCCATGACGGTGGCGTCGACAAAGAGATCGGCATACGGCGTCAGGCGCTTGTTGTAAGTGGCGTTGACGCCCCAGGCATAATCCCAGTCCGACTTGCTCGAGAGTTGGCTATCCTCCTCGCGCCGCAGTGGACGGGCATCCTCGCGGCTCAACCCGGCCAACAGATCCATGCGGAAGGTATAGCCCTGCCAGGCCTGGAGGTAGCGTAACACCCCCATGAAGCGCTGATCCCAGTAGGGCGTCCAGTAGTAGTCGCTCGGATCGCTGGACGAGGTGGTCGAAAAATCCATGCCCAGCCAGATGCCCATGTCGGCCATGACCTCCCAGAACGACTCGCCCTGCACGAAGAAGAGCGCATTGTCGTCCTCGTAGCTCCAGTATTGACTGCGCAGATTGAGGTGCCAGGTGTCCGAGGGCTTCCAGCGCGCGACCGCGCCGACCGAGTCGGACGCGTACTGCTTCACCGCCGACATCACGACATCGCGCGCGTAGAAAACATAGAGGTTGAGATCGTCGCGCGGGGACCAGTTGGCCGAGAGATCGCCGATCACCGTCGTGTCGCCGTTTTCATAGGTGAACGTTTCGCTGCCCATGACATCCTCGTAGTCGAGGTCCGAGACGTCATCCTCGTCAAAATCGAAGTCCAGCTCCGCCATGCCGAGTGAACCGGAGAGCACCACACCGCTGGCGGTTCGGTAGGTAAGCCTTCCGCGCGCCTCGCGTTTGATGGCCTTGAAGGTATAGTACTCAGTCTGGCTATCCATGCCGTCGAAAGGATAGGCGATCGCGTTCCAGCGTGCGCGCGCACGCTGCTCGATCCGGCTGCGGAAGGCTTCGCCCGAGATCTGGAGATTGCGGTTGAGGCTCAGCCCGGCCCGGCCGCCGTAGCGCAGAATCTCGAACTGGTCATTGGCCTTGCTGTGCGACACCTCGCCGCCGAAAAACGGGCGGGAGAGATAGAGCCACGGATCCGGCGTGCCCTCCTGGAAGACGCCGCGGTTCTCATACTCGGTGTATGTCGCGGTTTCTCCCTTGACCGGCACCCACTCATCGAGCACCGGCGGCGCGGCGCGGGCGCGCTCATCCGAATCGCCTCCCACATCGAGCGTCTGTTTGCCATGCGTCGCGGCGGTCTGTCCGCCGCCCGCGGTGCTGTCCACCGCCACCAGGGTCGACGCCACGAGGGGCTGGATATCGCGCATCGGTCGGTTGCGGAAGTGCGAGCGCACCTCCAGCGTGATCTTGCGGCAGAGCTCCTCGGGATAGCCGTCGCGCCGCAGCAGGTCGAGCATCTCCTCGGCAAGGTGCGGCTTATTCATCAGAAAGGCGATCTCCACTCGGGTCCGCCGCGCCATGAAGAGCGGGTGGAACTCATAGGCGTGACGCACGACATCCGCGCCCTCGTCCATCCAGTTGGGCTCGTGGCGCCGTGTCAGCATCAGGTTGTCACCCACCGTGGTGTAGCCGCTGGGCGCCTGGACAAAACCGACCCGATAGCTGCGCGCCGCCTCGGCGAGAATACTCTGGGTCGGATTGCGAAGCAGCGTCAGGTTGCAGGCACTTTCCTGGCCGATGTCGCCATAAGGATAGGCCACCATGGGAACCATGCTCATCTGCTCGTTCAACTGCTCCCGAAGGATTTTCAGGCTGCCGCGGAACTCGTTGCGCATGCGCTTGTCCCACTCGTTCATCGACTCCAGGCGATGCTTCTCGGGCAACCACAGGCGGTTGGGCAAACTCATGCGCACATCCTTGCCGGAAGCATCCGCGCGGTCATTGTAGTGCGCGCCGTAGAGGTGGCTGCCGATCACCCAGTTGCCGTCCGCCACATAGCGCCGCATCTCGTCCCAGCCCGCCACAGAAGGTACATAATCCTTGGAGGTTTTGGTGATGGCGAACATGCCGAACGGCACGCCGAACTCCTCGGCCACCGGCGAACCGAGCGTAAAGGCCGCGCGCTGCGCGTCGTCAAAGGTCACGGCCACCACCTTCATGGGGCGGGCCGGTTCGGTGATTTTGCGACCGGACGTGAACTTGCGCTCGCCGGTGATGCCATAGCGCACATGATCGATGAAGCGCGCGGTC
>CAZSUM010000166.1:0-6617 GCA_964610015.1 uncultured Lentisphaeraceae bacterium | reverse complement strand
TGCGAGTCTCTATTCCCCACGGCGCGTACACATTTATCAAGGTGAAAAAAGGCGTGCGAACCGAACTTTCGATGCAGGGTCAATCCGGTTCCGTTCTGGAGGCCTTCAAAGATCAACTGTCCATCGCAACGGAGAATCTGACCGACGCAGCGAATGCAAGCGGCGTGCGACATTCTGGTGTACAATCAAAAGTGGGCAAATCGCTGGTGGAAAATCTCAACGCCTTGCTGGCGCTGTCGGAGAAGCACCTGCGAGTCGTCGTTTCTGCCTTGCCTTCGTCGGCTGAGGCTCCAGAGACACGAATAGCAAAAGTGGCGGAGCTGTCCAAAGCCTACGAAGACAAAGAGGTGCGCGATGGTGCAACGCTCTGCCTTTATGATCGGCCCGAGATTTGTTCCGAGATCAAGAACAAGATCGCAGAAGTGATCCACCTTTCAGCCAAATTCAAGACTGAGAGCCTCCTCGCCTTCATGCTTGAAACCCACAAGTAAGTTTCCAATGACCTCCCAATCTGTTTTCAGTTTCCTGTTGTTGTACAGGTGTCTAACGTGTACTCAAGCCAAACGGGGCCTGCAAGAGTAGGAAACGAAGACGGTTCAAAACGTGATTTTCGAGAACTAGCGAAGTGGACCGCAAGGAATCAAAAATTTGCAAGCAACCCAAGGAAGAACAACGATGAGAAGGTTGGACGTGTTTTCACAAACGGTGATCGCTACACTCTTGACAATGGGTGTTTGGACGACTTGGGGAGAGGTCTATTTCGGCCACGGTTGGGTGCCGGGGGGCGGCCGATGCACAGACTCCTGTTCACGGTTTGACGGTCGTTTCTTCGCAACAACGGACTACGGATTTACATTAGGCGGCGAGGAACAGCTTAGCGCCTCTAAACTCGGGCTCAAATGGAACAACCGCTGTCCCTATGTGCGGGGACAAGATCCCGCGTCGGTGTCACGACTCGGCAAGGATTTCTATGGAAATCCTTGGCTCAGCGATGGCGGCGACTGTGTCTTTGGCTTGGCCTGCGACAAGCCCTTTACTCCGAAGTGGGAAGCCCTTCAGAACGGCAGAAACCAGTTTGACCGTATGCCGAACAAAACGCCACGCTTCGATCAGGCGGTCATCTATTGGGGACGTCTTGTTCCTAAACCTGGAACATGGGGTGCCTGTGTCCTCGACGCCGAAGGAAACTTTAAACGCATCGAGGTGGACAACCGTCAACCGCTCTACCCTTACGACCAGAGCACACTCCGTTTTTCGCCGACCACCGTTAAAAAACTTTATTGCGGACTTCAAGGCGGCGCTGATGGGGCCAAAGACAACTTCGTTGAAGTGCGATCGATTAACCTTCTGCTTCACAACGAACCGTTACTGGACAACAGCCTGTTCGTCGACCAGACGGACGCCTACCGGGTGTTTTATTCTGACCGTCCGGGAACAATCGAGATGCTTCAGGTTATGAATTTTTATTTCGACGGCGGCAGGAACCCCAACTTGCTACAAGACCTTTCGCCGTTTGTTGAGGTGTCCGGTAAACGTCTGTACGCTGAACCGAATGGCCAGACTGTTAAGACGGAAAAAAATGGGAGAACGGATACGCTGCGTTACCCGCTCGTCTTTAAGCTTCCTGACGGGCAAACCGTAAATGTGGAAGCTACAGCGGTTTTTGGCATTAAATTGAAAGAGACGGTTTATTTTGCGTTTAAAGCCCAGGAACTTCCCAAAGACGCGCGTCTCGGTTTTGAGATGAGCGGTCACGTCGACCTTTTCGGTGATTGTTCCAACGTGGCGTCTCCGATTGCAATGCAGGGACGCGGCCAGACGCTCCGAACACCCGCAGGTCCGGTGGGTGTTTCTTTGGAGGGTACAGAGTGTTTTCGCGCAACGCGCATCAATGATCGAGTCCTTTTTGACGTTCTGGCCGAACGTGAAAAACTGGCGGTCTCCCTCTCTTTGCCCATCGGTCCAGAAGCCGGGCTCCAACCAGGCTCACTGAATTATTCCTGGCGGTCGTCGTTATCCGGAGAGGGCGCAGAAGAACTAGCCCCTTTTGTGCGACAGGACCTCGAACTACAGGAGACAATCAACCTCGGAGATCCCAACGATCCCCACGCCGTGTACGACATCACCAACGACCCGCTGATCGACACCTGGCGAAAGAGCGGCTCAGACCAACTTCCCCGTTCGTATGGCTCGCTGAACTATATCCATAACCCGGAAGTTGCGAAGGTCCCCCTGACAAAGGTTCTCGGACAGTTGTGCCGCGTGATTGGCACCAACGAAACCACCTATTTCCGTTTTAACCTGAAAACGAAAATTGAACCGCAAGTGCCCTATCTGCTCGTGGTGGAGCACGCCTTTGACAAAGAACGCCGTGGTGAATTTCACTGCATCGGCGTCAACCCGGACGGCACGGACTTGGCCAACGATCGCTCCGTTGGGCTATGCCCGTTCGGCGGCTTCGACACGGGCAAGGGTCCACAGCCCGGACGGTTCCAGAAAGAATCGGTCTTTCTTTACCAGCGTAACGCTTGGCCCCGCAACATAACAACGACGATCTCGCTGTGTTTCTCCAATACGCGCTGGAGCGCTTATTTCAAAAACTTCGATCAAAATCCCGAGGGGCTGGCGATACGAAGCGTCAGCCTCTATCGGATTAAGCGACTGCCGGAACTGCCCGATCTAACCCCGCTCCTCCCCAAAGGTATACGCCGACACGTAACGTTCGACACGGAAGGAACTTCGCCCTGGGATTTGACCCAATTTTCAAGACTGTGCGGGTGCGACAGCTTCTGGACACACCGCCAAATGGGTTCCGAAGGACTCTACGGTTCGGGGGGGCTAAACCATCCACGCCCCGGATGGCAGCGCTGGATTCACGCCGCTTCGCTGGACGCCAACCGCTGGCTTTACGAGAAGGCAGCCCGCGACGGCGTTGCCGTAAAAACCACGCTCGGTTGGTTAATCGACCTCGGTTTTGAGGGAACCGACTACGACAGCTTCCTGGGCGTGGGTTGGTTGCCCGGGCCCATTTGGGGTAGCATTCCGCTCAGCCCGACGCAAGAGGAGAAAGCGCACCTCGGACGCGCCTTGGATCGCTCGCTCTCCGCGCTTGCAAAATATCCGTCGTTCACGGATATCTCGATGGGCGACGTGCCGTCTTTCGGAAAACGCGATCTCGACGACTTCGCGAAAGAAACGGGAATTGCCTTCGCCTCCAGTCCAGCGTACGAAGAAAATCTAAAGCGGCTTCTCGAGTCGCCCAAGGAGACCCGCGACGCATGGATGAAATGGTCCTGTCAAAAGCGATTTGAGTTCCTTTCTTGGCTGTTGAATAAGGCGCGGTCTTATCGCTCGGACATCTATCTGACGATCAATCAGTCTTGGTATTTCAACGGTCTACAGGGTTGTTTCTATGGAGACCAGTGGCTGTTTGACACCGCACAACTGCAGGAAAAAGGGATAACGACATATGATGCCTTCTTAAAATTTGTCGCGCTCGACCCCGCCCTATATCGGTCAAGCGATGGATTCGTTTTCGCGGTGGAAATGGAACCCAAGTTCTGTATGCCGGGTAGAGGCCACTGGCCGTTCGAAGGCTCGGGTGATAAAATCCGCGCCGGGTTCGGCGGCGGTCTGAGCGTGTCGTCCTGCTTTTGGGATGAAAGACCCAAGTCGCTGCTGGGATGGGGGTGCACGTGCATGAAAGACAGGCGAAGTTTTCGCAAGGAATTTTTGGAGGCCGTACACAACGCCAATGCCAGAGAATACGTCTTCCAGACATATACTGACGATCCCTGCCGCGGCCGCCTCGACGATCTGCGCGAACTGGCCGTACCGTTCCGGCTACTCCCCTTCGTCAGCCCGGAACCGTATGCGGGAACGCTGGCTGACGCAGCTCAGCAGGCCGTCATCAAACGGTATGGAAACCGTCACGGGCTGATGAACCTTGGTGATCGCCCCACCGACGTTGTGCTGACGTTACCCCAAGGAACTCGGCACCTCATTGATCTCTCCTCTGGTGTTCGACAGGAGCTCGTTGTCGACAACAAAACCGTGACACTTCACCTAAAGCCGTGGTCACTGAAAACGCTCGAAATTCGGTGACGGACACTCAAACGTGTACCTGCCAGATTCGACGGCATACACCGCGCAATCGTCCTTCATGCGTAGCAAGGTGACTCCTTTTGCCTGCGCCACAGGCACGCCTCCCTCGGTCACGGCCCCGGCGTCTTTTGTTGGCACAAAAACCGTAGCAATCGTATTCGGCGGAAGAGAAACGACCAGCGAGAAAACTCCGTTCTTCAGCGTCCACTCGCTAACGATGGGACCCCGAATCGAGTCGTAGCGTCCTTTGACCCATGTGAGCCCACCACTCGGGCGTGGATGGATGATGACATGTTTAAAACCTGACTGATCTTCGTCAGGATTGAGGCCGACCAGCATTCGCCAGACCCATTCGCCAAGTGCACCGAAAGCGTAGTGGTTGAAGGAGTTCATACCGCCATTTTGGAACCCGCGACCTTTGACATAGCCGTCCCAGCGTTCCCAGATGGTCGTCGCACCCATTTCCACCATGTAGCCCCACGAAGGCACGGTGCGGAGAGTCGCCAACCGATAGGCCTCATCGTGTTGTCCATTATTCGAAAGAGCCAACATCATCGACAAGGTGGTTTGAATGCCAGTGGAAGGATGCCCGCCACCTTTGCGAATGGTCTCCGCGAGCAACGCCGCAGCCTTTAAACAGCGTTCGTGATCTAAAAGTCCGAAATCCAGCGCCAACGCGTAGCCAGCCTGCGTATTGCCCTGAACGTGTCCATCGGCGGATACAAAAGCCTTCTGAAAGGCGGCCTTGATGCCCTCATAGAGTTCCGTATAACGTACTGCGTCATCCGTTCGTCCGAGGGTCTTAGCCATTTTTGCAACCGTTTCGACAGAACGAGCAAACATGGCTGTCGCGAACAACTCCTTAGGAACTGCGTTGGTCCCTTTCGGGAATCCTTTCAAAATGAGTGAGTCGCCGTTCAACCAATCGCCGTTGTCACAACCACGCCCGTTCAACCACAGTAGGTTCGAATTTCTACTGTGGATCAGATCCACCCATCGCCGGGCAGCTTCGAACTGTTCACTCAATGCTCGGTTATCGGCATAATTCACATAGAGCCGCCACGGAGCAATCACCCCAGCATCAGCCCAGCCCGGCGTCCCAAACTGAATACCGCCGTTGCCGTTTTCGTCCTCGGGATAAGGCGCAACATCGCCGAACGTGCCGTTGGGATGTTGGCAATCCCTGACATCCCGCAGCCACTTAGAAAAAAACGCGGCCATATCGCAGGTATATGCGGCCGTCTGCGAGAAAATCATGAAATCGCCGGTCCAACCCAGTCGCTCGCCCCGCTGGGGGCAATCGGTGGGGATGCCCATCAAATTGGCGAACTGTGTCCACTTCACACAATGCATGATGCGATTCAGGAGCTCGTCCGAGCAAGTGAACGACCCCGTCTCACGAACGGACGAATGAAAGACGCGTCCGATCACCGTATCCTGCACCGGACGGGTGGGCAGTCCTTCGACCTGCACATAGCGGAAGCCCTGATAGGTAAAATGGGGCTCCCTTTCCGCTTCCCCGCCGCGCCAGTGGTAAATGTTGATCTGCGCTTCCCCTCGCAGATTGCCGACATAAACCGTTCCGTCTTCGTTGAGGCGCTCACCGTAATGGAGCGTCACTTTCGTTCCCGCTGGCGCAGTCGCTTTCAAACGGCACCATCCCGTCATATTCTGCCCCATATCAAAAACATAGACGCCTGCCTTGGGCTCTGTTATGCGAACGGGAATCCGCTCTTCCACCACGCGGATAGGCTCATTCTTCTGCGCGACCAACTTCGCTTTTTCCGTTCCTTGTGGATACGGTAGCACCAAGGCTGAAAGCCAACTGTTTGCCGAAGCATCAAAACCAGCGCAATCCCATCCAGGCTGTTCCCGTGTAGCGTCATACTCTTCGCCCCAGTAGATTTCGGAGCGCCGGATCGGTCCGACATCGGTGGCTTGCCAGCTTCCGTCACTCACAACCGTTTGCTCAGATCCATCGGCAAATTCAATGTCGAGACGTAGCAACAAAGCATACTGCGGAGCGGACCAAACTGGACGGCACACCAGCGGACCCGCCCACCACCCGGCGCAGAGTTGCGCACCCAGCGCATTCGCGCCCTCGCGCAGAAGTCCTGTCACCTCATAGGTCTGATATTGAATACGCTTGCTGTAACGCGTCCATCGGTCAGCTTCGTTTTTGCCCAACCGCCCGATTCAAGGGAATCAAACACGGTCACCGCCGCTTTTTCGGCCACATTGGTACCGCCGGAGAGAGTCTGTAACTCCGCCAAAGAGAACGCATAGTTGTGGCCATCAACCGTACTCAATTGCGTAGCGGTCAGCCGGACGTAACGGGCGGACCTAGGCGCAAACGCATAGATTAGTGCATTCGTTCCAGGATTAGTCACATCGGCAGAAGTTTGGTTAACAACAATCGCGGCATCGGAAAAGTCGCTTTTCAAAGCAGTTTCAATCTTGAACCGGACTGGAAACAGAAATCCAGGCGTGTCCGGCGTTCTGTCGTAGGGACG
>CAZSUM010000165.1:0-6643 GCA_964610015.1 uncultured Lentisphaeraceae bacterium | reverse complement strand
GGTTAAAATGTTTCCATTTAAGAATTATATAAGTGGCCCATCTGAAAATGAAAAAATATTTTGGGTTTGGTATTTACTAATATCAATATTTGGAATGGGTGTGGTTTTAGGATTAATAATGGGTTCACTATTTTGGTGATGTTCATGGAATCGCTTGAAGATATCAAGAAGCTCCCACGAAAGGAACGAAAAGAGCTTTATAAAAGGATTAAAGCTGAGTACGTCTGGGTATGTGTCGAATTGGGAACCTGGCCCTGGTGGCACGTTCGCGAAAGAACTTTATACGCGGGGTGTTCAAGAGCCTAGATCTGTAGCTGTTGCCAGATACCATCATAGCTACCAGGCAACCGAGCCCTATGCGATCGTTTTAGGTAGTCAGCAAGACCCGTTAACCTATGACGACACGCTACAGCGAACTGGGATTCCGCGTGAGCAATGGCACAGTTTAGTGTGGAAACCAGAGGAACTTGCCAATGTGATGCGCGTCATGCTTCAAGAGGCCGGAGTTCGTATCTTGCTGGAAACCTCGTTTGAGGATGCCGTTGTTCAGAATGGACACTTGGTGAGGATCTCTTGCCAGTTGAAAGACAGCCGCAAGATCATCATTGCAGCCAAGGTCTTTGTTGACGCTACGGGCGATGCGTATCTTTGCCGCAAGGTCGGTTGCGAGACATACTGGGGGACTGATCCCCGTCGTCGCTTCGGAGAGCCATCGGCACCAGATGAGGTGCCCCCACCGTTTCTTAACGCCATCTCACTGTGCTATCGCATCCAAAAGGTTCCTGCGCCTAAAGCCACTCCAAAACCCTCCGTAGAGGTCGGGGGATTTGGCAAGACGGCTTTTGTTTTTGGCTTAAGTGAGGAGGAGCTCATCGTAAATCCGCTGCCACTGGTTCCCGGAAAACAACTCATTGAAGACGGATACAATCAAACCTTCGAATTAGCGATGCAACGTGTAGAAGCGCATTGGGCATGGCTTCATCAATATCCGCACTTTCGGAACTATGAACGCGTGGATGTGGCTCCCCTGTTAGGTATCCGCGAGAGTTACCGTGTGGTTGCCGATTATACGCTAACAGAGATGGACGTTCGCGGGGGGCTCTCTCAACAGAAGCACAATGATCTTGTCGCCATTGCTGACCATGCGCTTGATATTCATGGTAGCAGTCACGGAGCAAAGGAGCTGACAGGTCCGTACGGGATACCCTATCGATGTCTCATTCCAAAAGGTCGAACGAATCTTCTTGTCGTGGGTCGCTGTGCGGGATTTTCGCATATCGCCGCGTCGAGTTGTCGGCTATCGCGTACGATGATGGCTCTCGGACACGCGGGTGGGGTGGCTGCTGCAGAGGCAGCGGCGAAGAGCGGTGATGTGCGCGCTGTGGATATTTCTCGTCTCGTGACAAAGATGGGCGTGATGAAACACATCTCAACCACTGCCCTTCAGACATCACCACAGGGCGGGGCTGAGGGGGTTAAAAAACAGTGACGATTTCGCGGCGAACGTAAAACTCTCTGCGCGCTGTGTGTAACTTGCTCTTGCAACCCAGTGAAAAAAAGATAAGAATCATTTTCATTTTTCGACCAAAGGAGCCGATTCCGGCCCAAAGAAGGGTTCTCAATATGCAGGCGATTGACTGGAAAAATCTTGGATTCAAATATATGGATGCGCGTTGTCACATTCGCTATACGTGGCGAGATGGTGCATGGGATCAGGGAGAATTGGTTAACGAGCCTTGGTTAAAAATGCACATTGCGGCTTCGTGTTTGCACTACGGACAGGCGGCTTTTGAGGGACTTAAGGCATTCTGCTGCAAGGATGGTAAGATTCGCATTTTTCGTCCAGAAGCCAATGGACAGCGGTTGTTTAAAACGGCTGGGCGTGCGTGCATGGCACCTGTGTCGGTCGAAATGTTTACCGATGCCGTCAAACGTGTGGTTAAGGCGAATGAAGATTACGTGCCCCCCTTTGGGACGGGTGGCTCGCTTTATATTCGTCCGTTACTGATTGGTTCTGGACCCCAGATTGGGGTGGCTCCTGCTGATGAATATACCTTTCTGGTGATGGTCATGCCGGTTGGACCCTATTATAAAGGCGGCTTAAAACCGGTACGCGCGCTGATCTTAGATGACTACGATCGTGCTGCACCGCAAGGAATGGGCGATGTAAAAGTTGCCGGGAACTACGCGGCGAGTCTCTACGCGCACGAATCTGCCAAACGCCAAGGGTATCCCGTGGAGCTTTATCTCGATGCCAAGACGCATACCCATGTAGAAGAGTTTGCCACATCCAATTTCATTGGAATCAAAGCAAATGGCACCTATGTGACACCTGATTCTACGTCAGTCTTACCGAGTGTAACCAACAACACACTGCAACAGATTGCCAAGGATTTGGGCATGACCGTTGAAGTTCGTCCAATTCCATATGAAGAGTTGTCGAAGTTCTCAGAGATTGCCGCATGTGGTACGGCGGTCGTCGTAACACCGGTTTGTGAAATTACACGGGGCAAGCAGGTCATTACGATCGGTGAACCGAATGGATGCGGCAAGGTGCTTCAGAAGCTCTACGATACGGTCCAGGGGATTCAGTACGGGATCTTGCCTGATACGTATGGCTGGTGTGTGGAGGTGTGAGTAACGGCTGTCCAGATGACCTGTTGCGGCAGGAACTGCGCAGGCATTTTGGCCATAACGCTTTTCGCGAAGGGCAGGATACTGCTGTTCGTACCATCCTTGATGGGCGCGATTTAGTGCTGGTCATGCCCACCGGGTCTGGCAAATCACTCTGTTATCAGTTGACGGCGCTGATGTTACCCGGTGTGACACTGGTGGTCTCGCCTTTGATCGCTTTGATGAAGGATCAGGTCGATGCGTTGGATCGCAAGGGCATTGCGGCTACTTTCCTCAACTCCTCAGTTGACAATGCAGAAATGGCGTATCGTCTTGATGGACTACGCCAGGGACGCTACAAGCTGGTTTATGTCGCGCCGGAACGTTTTCGCAATAAGCGTTTTACGGATGCCTTAACCTCTGTGCAAGTTTCGTTGTTCACGGTTGACGAGGCGCATTGTGTAAGTCAGTGGGGGCATGATTTCCGCCCTGATTATCTGAATTTGAAAGCGGTTTTGCAGCGGCTGGGTGATGTGCGGGTATTGGCGGTGACCGCCACTGCAACGCCTGATGTGCGCGAGGATATTATCACACAGCTGGGGTTGGCACTTCCCCCACGTCAAGGGCCGATTGTTGCAGTGACAGGGTTTGCTCGACCCAATCTCTACTTATCCATTACACGCTGTCCATCGCATCGCCAGAAACTTGATCGGCTGTTGCAGATGGTGGAGGCTTATCGCTGTGGTATTGTTTATTGCTCAACTCGCAAAATGGTGGAGCGTGTAGCCGAGCACCTGAAGAAAGATGGCTGTTCCCCGCTGATTTATCATGGGGCCATGGCAGATGGTGATCGGTCTGCGGCGCAAGATGCCTTTATGTCTGCTAAAGAGCCAATCGTGGTGGCAACCAATGCTTTTGGTATGGGCGTTGACCGCGCGGATATTCGCTTTGTCGCACATTGGGATATTCCCGGGAGCTTGGAGGCTTATTATCAAGAGGTTGGTCGTGCAGGACGCGATGGCGCGAGTGCTTGGTGCGAATTGCTTTACAACTACGCTGACGTTGCCACTCAACGTTTCTTCTTGAATGGCGCAAATCCGGAGTTCAGTGATATTCTTGCCGTATGGGAAGCTGTTCGAGAGGCGTGTGCCGAAGAGGATGTAACCTGTGCCGTTGACGTGTGGACAAAGCGTGCCAAACTTAAAAACGACATGGCTGTTCGGACGATTCTCGGGATGATCGAGCGTGCGCATCTCATTACCCGCGAGATTATGCCCGGCAATCGCGCGTACACAACACGTCTCGTGCCAAATGCCAAGGAAGGGTTGGCCGAATTGCGACGCTTAGCAGCGGGCCTTGATGCGAAACGTCTGCGTGATGAGCGTAAATTGGAAACGCTACTACGGTATGTGGATCACCCCGGGTGCCGACACGCATTTTTGTGCAACTATTTTGGTGAGCCCATGGCGTCGCCTGTCTGTACCAATTGTGATTGCTGTTGTCGGCGAACTCCGGCTCGGCTGTGTGAGCTGGATGAGGCGCAATGGATTGTTATTCAGAAGATTCTGAGTTGTGTGACGCGTATGCAGGGACGTTTTGGAGGTGTACGTGTGGCGCAGGTGTTGCACTCGATAAATTATCGACCTTTGGTTTGCTGGCGGAACTCTCGGTGCCTCAAATCCGTGCTGTCATGGAGGCGTTGATGGTGGCTGATTGTCTTGTGATAACGGCTGATACCTACCGCCTCATTTCGATTACCAAGTATGGGCGGGAGGTGATGTTGCGTCGCGTCGCTAACTTCCAAATGGCTTGGCCGATGCCGACGCGTCCGACGGCTTCCAAACAAAAGACAAGCCTTTTGGATGAAACGGGCGCAAGAGGTAAACAAACGACGGGTGTAGCGGGGCGGTTGCAGAATTGGGTGGTGCACACAGCGGCGACTCGTAAAATCGAACCGTATCGAATTTTAAATCGGGCGACTGTTTTAGCGATCGTTGCGGCAAAGCCGCATACGTTTGATGAGCTGGAAAAGGTTAAAGGGATGGGGCCCGTCAAGGTTCAGCGTTTTGGAAGACAGATTCTAGATGTGTTGGAAGCTACGGGCGAGTAGGGTTGGCTGTGTGTGCAACAAACAATGCTCCAGCTGAGTTAATTCTGCGCGGGTTCCCATCCCTTGCGTACTTCGGGAGTAATCAACATATAGGTCTCGGATTGATTTTCGAAGTGGCCTTGATGGTCATGCCAGTTGAGCTTCCCGGCAACGCGCTGTGCAACGCACCCCGTTAGAATGCTGGTGGTCAAGGGGATGGCATGACCCAGTCCTGAGAAGGGGGCAACGCCACTACGGAGTGCGTCAAGAAATTCACGCTGCTGGGTTTTGACTGGCGGAAGAGAGGTCATCAGCCCTGTGCAGGCTGTATGCTTCTCCATGCTGCAGACTTTCTGTTCGCCGATCTGTGCCAGATAGTGATCTTTGCCTAAGGCATCTGCGACAAACCAGATCCCCTTTGAACCGACCAAGACACACCCCAC
The DNA here is from genome assembly GCA_964610015.1 of uncultured Lentisphaeraceae bacterium. GTDB lineage: Bacteria > Verrucomicrobiota > Kiritimatiellia > RFP12 > UBA1067 > CAZSUM01. The sequence continues at coordinate 1,498 of CAZSUM010000165.1, read as the reverse complement.
ATCTGGCATACGTCCAAAGGTTGCTGTTATTTGCGGGAAGAGGTCGTCATTGGGCTTGAAGCCGCCTTCATGCCAGTAGAGGGAAAGCGGTGGATGCTTTTTACCCTTTGCAAAATCAAAGCGAACTCGGCTTGATCGCGCGTAGGTTTCAGGAAAACGTTCTGTTGTTTCTTCGGTTTGAATTTCTTCTGGGGCATTTAAAGAGAGCGCACGGAAGGGGAGGTTCAAGAGATGACACCCGATATCCCCCAGTGCTCCGGTTCCGAAATCGTGCCAGCCACGCCAGTTGAAAGGATGGTAGATCTTATTTTTAAAGGGCCGTTTGCACGCACCGGCCAGCCAGAGATCCCAGTCCAGCACGTCAGGAATGGGATCGCTCCCTTCAGGGCGTGCGATTCCCTGTGGCCAGACAGGTCGATTGGTCCAAGCGTCGATACGAGTGATCTCCCCCAGCAATCCGCTTTGGATGCAAGCAAGCGCACGACGAAATTCGGGAAGGGCGCTTCCTTGGTTACCCAGTTGTAGAATGGCACGTTGTTCACGGATGAGAGGTTCGAGATCGCGGAGTTCACCCAGCGTGCGAGTTAACGGTGGCTCGACATAGAGGTGGCATCCGTGTTGTAGGGCCCATGAGGCCTGTCCAGCATGACTGTGATCTGGGGTGGCAATAAAGACTGCATCAAGGGCGCGTTCGCTTTCCAGTAACACGCGAAAATCTTTATAAAGATGGGGGTGCTCTGTGCGTTGCGCAAGGTGCGCACGTGAAGCCAACAGAATCTGTTCGTCAACATCGCAGAGGGCAACAATTTCAACATCTTTTTCGTCACGTAACGCGCGCAAATGGGTGATGCCTTGTCCACCTAACCCGAACAGGGCAATACGGATGCGTTGACTGCTAACGGTACGGCGTGGTACGACTGATCGGCAGATATGACGACATCCACCCAGCATCAGAGAGGAGGCTGCTCCAGCGGCTTGTAGGAAGGTTCTTCGTGTGGTTGTCATAATTTTTCTTTCAATTAAGCAGGGTCAGCGAGTTCACGTCGGCGTAAAATAAAACACCCACAGGCCGCAAAAAAAGTAGGCCACACAAGCACATTCCATAATGCGGCATACAAGAGGGAAGCCGTGGTGAGACGCTCGCCATGCGTCACATGCATCAGGGGTTGAGTCTGAATGGCCTCACGCGTTACGGAGGCCACCCCGCGCGAGACCCAGATGCCGACCCGGTTACGCCAGAGTTCTTCATCTTCAGTTGAAACCACGCGGACAACTGAGTTGCCGAGTAAACTCAAGACAAGCAGTAGTGTGGCAACAAAGGTCGCAACAGGCAATGAGAAACAGGCGCTGAGCGTTAATCCGAAGCTTGCTAACAAGGCCAGAACGCACCATTGTGCACCTGCGGCACGTGCGAGATTGGCTTCAAACGACCCACTCGGGGTCAAGAGCATGACATCTTTTCGAAAACGCAACATGAGTGCTGAGACCCGCTTGAACT
>CAZSUM010000164.1:0-6697 GCA_964610015.1 uncultured Lentisphaeraceae bacterium | reverse complement strand
GTCTGATGGCTGAATAACCCGAACATCACAGGGTGTGCCAAATTGCTTGGCATAGGCGGCCGCAAGTTTCTCTGCTACCTGGTCGGCGTTACGGGGATGCACAAGCACAACGACAGACCCGCCAAAGCCTCCTCCTGAGAGCCGAGCGCCAAGCACTTCTGGCAGGTCACGTGCAACACCGACGACCGCATCTAACTCTTCACAGGAGTTTCCAAAAAGTCGTTTTGAACTCTCATGTGAATCAAACATGAGTGACCCAAAATAATTCAGGTCGCCTTGAGTTAACGCGACTGCCCCTTCACGCACACGCTCATTTTCCCCAATCGGATGAGCAGCGCAGTTCGCAATCTGCGATGATAGGCCATCACGATAAATCGCCCACTCGGTCATGCTGACATCGCGTAGGGCTTGTACGGGATGGCGTAATTGTGAGGCAAAATGTTTGGTGGCGTGTTCACAGGCTTCGCGCAAACGATTATATGCACCATCCACGAGTGCATGTTTGGCGTGAGTATTACACATGAGAAAACACGCTTCTGTTCCCACGGGCACGGTTTCATAGCTGAGTAAACGAAAGTCAGTTTTGACCAATTTGTTGGCGACTCCTGCAAGGCTGGATATTTGGTCTAAAAGACCGCATTTGCACCCAGCATAGTGATGCTCAGCCTGTTGTCCGATCTTTGCGAGCGTGACTGGATCAACCTTGATTCCATAGAGTTCAGCTAGGGCTAACCCTGTACACATTTCCAGCGCAGCAGAACTCGATAGCCCACTGCCTAAGGGGATGTTCCCGAGGAACATCCCATCGAAACCTGTTGAGATATGGGCTCCTTCAATCAGGCCCGCGAAGGTTCCTTTAACATAATTCTGCCAGGTATCATTTTGACTGGGCTTAATCTGATTGATATCAAACGTTACTTCACGCATTAAATCGCCAGCCACTAATCGACAGGTTTGGTCTGAGCGCTTTCTTGCGCAGAAGAAAGTTCCGTAATTGATGGCTGCTGAAAAGACGAATCCTTCGTTGTAATCTGTATGGTTTCCCAAGACTTCAATACGTCCTGGCGCGTAGGCAGTGACACAGGATGTGTTGCCAAAATGCGTGGCATATTTCTGCTGAAGTTCTTTGTAAATAGACTCGTTAATCATTAATGATCCTTTTGTTTAATCGCGACCCGTTGCAGTATCTGATTAACCTAAATCAGTGACGGATGATCGTAAGAATTTCATCACGCTTGGCCTTCATTAGTTCCTCAGTGTTGGCTTCGAGATTTAAGCGCACAAGGGGTTCTGTATTGGAACAACGCACATTAAACCACCAATCAGGGTAAGTGACGCTAACACCGTCGAGTTCCAGGATCGTTCCATCCGCATAACGTGACTTCAGCTCTGATAAAATTTCGAGTGGATCACGCGTGACGTGGGTGTTGATCTCGCCACTTGAGGCATACTTGCGTAAGGGTGCCACCAGCGCTGAGAGGGGCCGATCAGATTTGCTGACAATGTTAGCCAGAGCCAAAACTGCCATCGCGGAACTCTCTGCGGTGAAGTTATCTTTAAAGTAGTAATGACCACTTAATTCGCCAGCAAATAGAGCATTTTGATCACGCATCTGCTGTTTGATGAAAGCGTGTCCAACTCGGCTCATCATGGGAATACCGCCTGCGGCTTCAATGACTTCTTTGACGACTTGACTACTGCGTAAATCGTAAAAGATGACCCCTTTGCGGGTGGCGAGTACATCTTGTGCAATCAGCGCAGTGATGAGGTCCATCGGGATGATTTCACCTGACTCATCAAGAAAACCGGCTCGGTCAGCATCGCCATCAAAGGCCACACCAAAATCATATGTGCCGCTGCGCACTTTGGCTTTTAACGCCGTGAGTGTTTCGATATTTAACGGGTTAGCCTCATGATTTGGAAAACGCCCATCTGGTATTTCAAAAAGTCCATCCCACGAGATCAAGCCCTTTAGTGCTTTGGCTTCCCAGATTCCCATGCCATTAGCAAAATCAATCGCCAAATGGATGGGGCGGGCGAGACTGGCATGCTGTGCAACATGACGGGCATAGTCCTCTATAATCTCTTTTTGTGTGATACGTCCTTTAATGGAAGGCAAAGGAGCAAAGCGTTTTTCGCGAATAATGGTTTCAATATTTTGAATGCCCGTTGCTCCGCTAATCGGGACTGCCTGAGCGCGACAAAGTTTAAACCCATTCCACTCGGCAGGATTATGCGAGGCGGTAATCATGATCCCGCCATCTGCTTGCTGCGAGCCATTGGCAAAATAACACATCGGAGTGGACGCATGACCGATATCGATGACATCCGCACCCTGCTCCGTTATTCCTTGGGTCAGCGCTGAAAACAAGGGTTCTGAGTGAGGACGGATATCGCGTGCGACAACCACTTTGTGACAGTTTGTAAAAGTAACAAACGCGCGTCCGATTTGATAGGCAGTCTCATCAGTTAGATCTTTGCCATAGACACCACGAATATCATACGCTTTAAAGATTCCAGACATTGGGATTCCTTTTTGTAATCGTTGCTAAAAAATAGATAAACAAACAGAGCGAAGAGGGAAAAAGCACATTATCCGCCCCAGCCTAATTTACGACGTAAAACATCGCAGGGATTATATCCATGCAGTTCAATCAACTGGATACTGTGCTGACTACTCAAAATCTCGACTGAATCACCTGCTCCTAGAGCGTGTTGATCTCGTCCATCTGACGTAACGATCAAAGGGACGGTATCCGTGACCACGTGTAGCGCGATACGAGAGGATTCCTTTACAACCAAGGGTCGAGAGGTCAGCGTGTGTGGACAAATCATACTGATAACCAGAGCCGGGGTACCCGGGAGCACAATTGGGCCACCAGCCGAAAGCGAATAAGCCGTGCTTCCCGTAGGAGTCGCGACAATAATGCCATCGCAAAGAAAACGCGAAACCGTATGGTTGTCCAATACGAGGTCAATTTCCACGGCCAACCCAGAACCGCCTCGACAAACCACAATGTCATTGAGGGCGTGAGCTAGCTTTTGGTTAGAGCCGTTCTTAAAGAAAATTGTTGCGGCAAGAGAGGAACGCTGGCTGATGTCATATTTGTTTTTGCGGAGTTGTAACAGCGCGTCACCGAACTGAATCTCCTCAACACTGGTCAGATATCCCAGTGAGCCGATGTTTAGTCCCATCAAGGGTAACTGTTGACCGGCAACCTGATGGGCTGCATCCAGTAGGGTGCCGTCACCACCAAGGACAACAACCGCTTCTACGTTGTGTTGTTTAAACGTACAAACCTCACAATGCTGTACCACAGAACACTGTTTTGCCGTGTGTTCATCGGTCCAGACCGAAAAACCCATGTCCGAGGCGAGTGTGATCACATGTTTAACGGCTTCGGCAGCTCGTGCTTTTTCCAGATTTGCTATCAGTCCAATCGTTGTCATTTTAAAAGATTCCGCATCAATTAAGTCTCCCGCAAGCCGTGTTTACTATACGCTCAAAGAGCGCCTCAGACAAGTCGCGATTCGCTAGAAGGTAAAGTCGCAGGGTCAAGGTCTGTCAAAGGCGGTTTACGCCAATGTGCAAGAAATTCGATATTCCCTTCCGGTCCACGCAAAGGAGAGGGAACGCATCCCAACCAATGTAGGTTGAGCATCTCACAGCCAAAAGCGCGGATATCTGAAACAACTGCTTCGCGGACTGCTGGATCACGTACGACGCCTTTCGGTACATGTTGTCGTCCTGCTTCGAACTGTGGCTTAATGAGCGACAGGATCTCTCCTCCGGGAGGGAGAACATCACTCATAGGCGGGAGAATGAGTTTCAATGAAATAAAAGAGACATCCGTGACACCAATCTGCGGTTGTTCAGGTAGATCGGATGGACGCAGATAACGCGCATTAAAAGATTCGATCACCTTCACGCGCGGATCTTGACGGATCTTCCAATGCAGTTGACCTTTGCCAACATCCAAAGCAATCACTCGTGCCGCGCCGTGTTGCAAAAGACAATCCGTAAACCCACCCGTCGATGCACCCACATCGATACAAACTTTATTGGTGACATCAAAGGTAGGAAAAGCCGCAAACGCACCTTCAAGTTTTTCGCCCCCACGGCTCACAAATCGTGGTTGGGACGCCACTGTCAGCAAAACATCATCAGGAAATTTATGGCCTGCTTTGGTAGCTACTTGATTGTTTACGCGCACTTCACCCGCTAAAATTAAACGTTGAGCCTGTTCTTTACTTTCAGCTAATCCCTGTAGCACCATGAGGGTATCCAGACGATTTTTCATGGTGTCTCCAGCGTAGAGGGGTGCACTACCTTTTCGGGTTGTAGGGCGCTTGCACGAATCCATCCACGTTGTCCATTGGCATCTATTCGTAGCCATTCATTTGCGTCTTCAAGCAAAATGACAGATTGGTTGGTAGATAAAACAAAGAGTGGTGTGGCAGATTGCTCTGGTGCAAATCGCGCTTCAATTTGGTGATGCACGTTTCGCGTCTGTTCGGTAGAACGACGATTTAGCAACAAGGCCATGCTGAGGCCACCGATGAAAACGAGAATACTTAAAAGACAAGCGCCTAACAGATGCGTACTGCGTAACATGAAAAAAAGGAAACAGGCGAACAAAAAACCAATGCCACCCACGAGTAACGGAAGGCCCCGTCGGAGTGTGTGATTAACCTCTGTAATCGAAATAACCTCTGTGGGGGAGGACGTTGTTATTGGGCTTATCGTGTCAATCATTCGGACAGCAGAGGCACTTTTTTCAGGCTTAACTGGGCTATAGATTAGGTGGAATGGACCGGCCATACAGCGCTCATATTTTTCAGACCCTGGATTAAAATAGGGGATTTCTACCGCAGCGATTTCCAATGTTTGTGTTGTTTGCGGAATAAACGCTTGCTGGGTTTGAAGACGTAACGGTTCGCGCACAATCGTTTTTGAGGGATAACGCTTAAAATACAGCGCCGTTGTTGGTTCAGGAATTTCGGTTTCGCCAAGCCAGCCCTTACCCGTCAACGTTAAAGTAAGCGTCACAATATCACCGGGTTGGTGGTGTGACTGAGAGAGTGATCCTGTTAACTTAAATGATCCAATAGCACCTTTGAAATCATCCGGTTTTCCTTGACTTGGCAGGGCGTAGATTTTAAGGACAAACGGGTCAAGATGCTGTTGTTTGGGGTAGGACTGAAGGTGCGAAAAGAAACCAACCGTGCGTCGTTCAACGAGCATGCATTGAACAGTCGGACTAAAGATTTGATCAATAGGTTTATAACAACGGGCCTGTGCCGCATATTGAAAGAGATCTATGGCTTGATTATCATGGGTAACGCGATGCCGTGACCGTTGCTCTAGTTGGCCAACTGTGATCATTTCCTGATCATTCGGGAAGTCAGAGATGCGCAGATCTTCGACCTCACAACCAGAGGTGACCTGGAGTTCAAAACGGATTTCAAACGGTTGGTTAACATAAATTTTATCAGGTACGGTATAGAGGCGCCCTCGCACAACGTCACCCGCGTGCAGGGGGCACACAAAAGTCAAACTGCAACAGAAAAGCACGAGCGTTCGTACAGACAGATTGCTAAAGAGCTCATAGGCCAGACTCATCAGGGTGCTTTTTTTACATGAAATCATGAGTCACCTTCCAGACTCGGTGCTGTTGAAAACACGCGTGCTTCCCACGTGATTTTGTCATGACGTTCATGTACCAGAGTCATCAAAGTTGACGCACCAAAAATAAGTGTGACCAGTACACCTGTAAGTTGAAAAGCTTCAGCGAGACTTTTAAGCGGGCTCGGTGTGTTCTTTTTACGGATGAGAATCTTACAGAAGAGTCCTAACCAGAAGAGACTCCATCCAGACAGAGTAACGAGTGCGCGGAAGCTACAGGGCAACGTATAATGCCAGAAAAAAGCGGTTCGTGACCAAGGCAAGTCACCTCGAGTGCGACCGGTTTTTAACGCAAGTGCAGCAATAAGTCCATGACTTGTTTCAGGTGTGACGCCCAAGTAACGTTCAGCCCGTGAGAATGCTGCTTCCGCATTGACACCATCTCCAGCCATAACCAATACACTCCCTAAGTTAATAAAGAGCGGTCCATTGTAAATACCTTCAGCAACCAAACGATTATACGTGTTGGCGGCAGTTAGAAACTCTTCAGGCGTATGAGCGACAGAGGCTTGTGTATTGGCCTGCTCCCAGAGAAAGACGCGTGTATCTTCCGACGCGTGCGTCTGAAATGGTGTTGATAGCAGAAATAGTGTCACACATGCTCGACTGAAAAAGAGTAGCAGGCGCTTACAGAAGAGAGCGTTTGCACGCGCTTCTATATTGGGGGGAGTGCATAAAAGAGTGGACATGCTCATGACTGAACCTCGCCTGCGGGGGTGTCATTAAAGGCGGCATCGATCTGAGGAAGTAGGGTGCGAAGTTGCTGAATGGTTTCATCAACCCGCAGGGTGGGGTCTGGATGGTAAAGTGCTTCATCGAGCGCGGCGAGCAGTTTTTGAAAAGCTTCTGTTTGTTGCTGTGGGATCTGCTTTTTTCGTAAGAGTGTTGCACAATCAAAGGGGGTCAGTGCTACGCCTTGTATATCTAAGCGATGTGCCAGATAGGTGCGTGCGATGTGAGAGGCATGTTGCGCAGGCAGAGTTGTTTGTAAACGTTTGAGGGCGCAATGCA
>CAZSUM010000163.1:2374-6712 GCA_964610015.1 uncultured Lentisphaeraceae bacterium | reverse complement strand
AATCCATTTCGGCGACTTGAACAGTTCCCCCGTGGAAAGTCCATCATCAATGCGCTTCAGTTCCTGAGTGACAATACGCCCTGCACCCATGTTGAGATGGCCTACCTCACTAGACCCCTGATATCCTTCTGGCAAGCCAACAGCCTCACCGCTACACGCAAGACGCGTCCAAGGATACCGCGCTTTAATCCGATCAATCACGGGCGTCTGCGCCGCAAATACCGCATTACCCTCTTCACGAGGATTAATTCCCCAACCGTCACGAATAATCAATACCACAGGTCTCATGTTGCTCTCCTTAAAAATCAGTATATTCCGCACGCAAAAGAAGTCCTTTTGCCAATAAATCATGCATCTCCAGCGCATAAGCCGGATCAATCTCAATCGGCACACTCGGTAGGCCAGACGCATCACACGGCACCTGTACCCCGATGCCGTTCAGCCAGCGCATCCATTTAAGTTGCAGATCTCGACGACAACTCTCAGGAGAATCCGAACCAAATGCGTTTTTCACGGGCGAGAACTCTTCGCTTCGATCAAACGCCAGATTGACCACCGTACGCGCAGCGGGTAACACATCAAAAATGAACTTTTCAAATTTGTAGCCATTGGCGGTTTCCGGTTTGACAACCGTTCCCTTGGCGTCACAACAGGGAATTTTTTTATGTGCGAGATGCAACGGCAACTCACGTGCTGCCTGAACCTTCATAAACTCAAGCGAGAAGAGATGAATCGCCACGCTTCCATACTTGAAATAGAGTTCGTGATCCGTTGTCCGACGATTGGACTGCTCATCGGTAAGCTCTGTATATTCAACCATCTCATAGCGTCCATCCCGAACAACCACGACTCCCAAGCCCTCTTTTGGATCCCGTTTTGCGCACAGCTTAAGTGAAATATCAGCCCCACGCGATACATGGAATCCGACAAAAGCGGGATCAGCGATCTCAACCAGAGGATTATCGACTTGGAAATAGAAAATCGACTGAATTCCGCGACGTGTCATGTCCTCAAAACATCCATTTTTCGCAAGCGCGCTCAACGTACCGCCATGCCCATCAGGGCTCATGAACACATGCGCGGGGGCATCCAACATAATATGTCCGTTTTGATCCAGTGCAGGCCACATGCCCTGAACAAAAAAGCAGACATCCTCTGGGTTCAATCCAAAAAAACCGTTGGACGCAAAAAATTCGCGGGTCGCGAGATCATTGGCTTCGCTCGTCATCACGTAAAAAGGAATACGTACTTTGTATCGACGGCAGAGCGCAACAATTTTACGCGCGTGAAAATAGAAGAGTGACGCGTTGCTTAGCGGCCCAATCTGATAAGCCCCTTTGGGTCCATCATATCCCAGCCGAGACCCCTGCCCCCCCGCCACCAACAAAACAGCCACGTGACCAGCACGCAATGCCTGCTCACCGATCGCACGAGCTTCAGCATAGGTTTCGGGTGTCCATGCAACAACATCAGGCGCGGTTGGGTCCGACGCGCAAACGGCATCATGCGGGTGCTTCAGCAACTCTCGCATACGTTCCAGAGTATTCCAATCAAGCGATTCAATCTGTGTCAGCAAACACTGCTGCGCGGCATCATCCAACTGATTCCAGAAGCTCAGTACATGCGCCTGATCGTGCTGCATCAATATCGTTTTTGCCTCTAAATAGGTCATACTCATTCATTCCTGCCTGTCAATCACGTATTGGTTTTACTTCTCAGCTTGGGTGACCTGTTGTTTAAGATAGGCCTCAATAAATGGCTGGATATGACCATCCATAACCGCCTGCACATTCGAAGTCTGCTCATCTGTTCGATGATCTTTGACCATCGTATAGGGCTGAAACACATACGAACGAATTTGGCTACCCCAAGCAATCTCACCCTTCTCACCGTAGAAACGCTCCATCTCCTTGCGTTTCTTATCCTCATAGAACTCGTAAATTTTGGCCTTCAAAATACTCATCGCATGTGCCCGATTCTTATGTTGCGAGCGTTCTGACTGCACCGCAACCACAATACCCGTAGGCAGATGCGTTAACCGAATCGCTGAATCAGTCTTGTTCACATGCTGCCCACCTGCACCCCCCGAGCGATAGGTATCGACGCGCAAATCCTCGTCCTTGATCTCCACTTCAACCTCATCAGACAGTTCGGCAATCACATCCAACGAACTGAACGAAGTATGCCGCCGCTTGTTGGCGTCGAAGGGGCTGATACGCACTAAACGGTGCACACCACGCTCAGCTTTAAAATAGCCATAAGCATACGGTCCACTGACAAGGAACGTCACTGATTTAATCCCCGCCTCTTCACCCGGTTGCGAATCAAGGACTTCAATTTCAAACCCATTGTCCTCACAATACATGCGATACATCCGAAAGAGCATGTCAGCCCAATCACACGATTCTGTCCCCCCGGCCCCCGAGTGCAATGTCAGATAGGCGTTACAGGCATCTAGACGTCCGCCGAGAAGTGATTGTAGCCGCAACTTAGAAAACATGTTGTCAGCCTTCTCAAATAACGGGACCAGCTCTTCCAAAGCCTGCTGACGTTCTGCTCCTTCTGCTTCGTCGCCCGCCAACTCCAACAACAATGCACCATCGTCCAGCACGCGAACTAGATCGTTAAAGGGCGTCACAAACACCCGTTGCGCATTGGTTTTGGCGATCACATCCTTCGCAGTATTCTGATCATTCCAGAATGTGGGTTGAGCGGCCTGTTCTTCAAGTCCTGCCAGCAGAGCACACCGACTCTCAATATTCAGATATCCGCGCATCTCATCAAGCTGCTCCTGTAACGCGCTTAATCTGACTTTGACCTCATCAAATTCAATCACAAAATATCCATTCCATTGGCTAAAAAAAGAATTACTATTATGGCAATTATCGGACATTTTCGCAAGCTCCCTACCCGGAAATTCATCCTCGAGTGGCACGGTTCGATTCTTTCTGATTGCCCGAAACAAAGTGAGCGGGCACAATAAGCCTATGCCGATATTCAACTCCGAAACTTTACAGCTTGTTTTGCAACTCGTTGTTGGCGTTATTTTTTTGGCTGGTTGCACGGCTCTCCTCTTTCTAGCCTTCAAAATACAAACAACCCCGTATAAGTCCTGCGTATCTAAAATCACTTTTCTGAAGCAAACCCCATTTACTTTTCAGCATGCTACCTATGTCATCGGGGTTACACTGTTTTTTGCCTTACCTGGATTATTCCCAGAATCAGAGAAGATCCCCGATAACCTAGCCCTGCTTCTTGGCCCCCTACTCTATTTTGCTTGCGGCATCCTTACCGTCTCTTTGATTCTGCTCAATAGGCGAATCACTTTTGATACTGCCTTTTTCAACACCCCTGAATCCGTGCGTTCCCAGATAAGCAAAGGTGTCCTCTACGGTCTTGCTGTGATTCCCTTCATTACCCTGCTCTCTATGGGTATCAACGTGTTACTGGATCGCTACGGGTATCCGCCGCAACAGCAAGCCATTTTTGATTGGCTAACTGATCCCACTCGCCCCATGGGTGTCCGGCTTGGCCTGATTGCCTTCGCTATTGTTCTAGCGCCAATTGTAGAAGAATTTCTTTTTAGAGGTGTTCTTTTGGGCTCGTTCGTTCAAAAAAGAGGCTGGGCGACAGGTATCTGGCTCCCAGCCCTCTATTTTGCGGTTGTGCATCTTGACCTCGCGGCCTTTGTCCCGCTTTTTGTTCTCGGCATCGCTTTTTCTCTGGCCTATGCTGCAACGGGTTCTCTCGTGACTCCGATTGTCATGCATGCCCTTTTTAACTTCACTAGCCTGATCATCTATCTATCGCAACCGGTCACCTAATACAGGTCGGCACGTTACAGGAGCCTTCATGTCAGAAAACGATCTTTTCGAAGAGGTGTCCCCCGAGAACGAGGATACTGAAAATATACGTGCCGCAGAACCGCCTCTGGCTGCACGTATGCGCCCCACAACTCTTGAAGAGGTGGTCGGACAAGATCACATCCTAGGTCCTGGCAAATTGTTACGCCGTGTCATCGAAGCCGATCGCCTGACTAACCTGATCTTCTTCGGGCCTCCAGGGTGCGGTAAAACATCCCTAGCAGAGGTGATCGCCCGCGTCACCCGAAAACGGTTTGAGCGAAGTAGCGGCGTCCTTTCGAATGTCGCCACGCTACGCAACATCTGTGAAAATGCCAAACGTTTCCGTAACGGCCCAGGGACCGTCCTGTTTATCGATGAGATCCACCGTTTCAGTAAATCGCAGCAAGATATTCTGCTCCCCTATGTGGAAGATGGCACAGTCATTTTGATCGGGGCCACCACCCATAACCCCAATGTTTTTGTGAATAGTCCC
>CAZSUM010000163.1:0-2364 GCA_964610015.1 uncultured Lentisphaeraceae bacterium | reverse complement strand
GAGTCGGCGATCATCCTGTTGTTGCATCGCGCACTAGAGGATACCATCCGCGGACTCGGCCTGTTGACAGCCACAATGACCCCTGAAGCCAGTTCCTTTCTCGCTACCATCTGCGATGGCGACGCACGACGGGCTTTAACCGCCCTTGAAGTAGCCGTACGATCTACGCTTCCCGATGAGAAAAACATCATCCACATTACCGCATCAGTTGTGGAAGCCTGCGTTCAGCGCAAAATGGTTGTCTATGATCGAGATGAAGATGGCCATTACGACACGATCTCTGCCTTTATCAAATCTGTACGTGGATCAGATCCGCACGCCGCGATCTACTGGTTGGCAAAGATGATCGAAGCGGGTGAAGATCCGCGCTTTATCGCACGACGCCTGATTATCCTCGCTTCAGAGGATATCGGCAATGCCGACCCGCGTGCGCTAACTCTTGCGGTCGCCGCGATGCAGGCCGTTGCCTTCATCGGCATGCCTGAAGCGCGTATTACGCTTGCTCAGGCAACCACCTATCTGGCTACTGCGCCCAAAAGCAACGCCGCCTACCTCGCCATCAATGACGCACTGGAAGACGTACACTCCGGACGGATTCTGGCGGTTCCAGAACACCTCAAGAATATCGCTGTCAACGCTATTGGCCGTGAAAAGCCTGCACACGCCTACCAGTATCCCCATGATTTTGATGAGCATACTGTTAAGCAGGACTACTTGCCCGTTGCCAAACAATACTACCGACCCTCAAACATGGGATATGAGGAGACCATCGCCAAACGCATGGCACATGTCGCGCATCTCAAGGGAAAAGAGGCTTCCCCCCTCCCTCCCAAAGAGGGGTCAACTTAAACCAGCGGTGTCAGCAGATGATTCAGATAGAGTAACCCCACTGCTCGTACATCAAGCGTATGTCCTGCACGATAAGAGACAACACGCCCGACAAAACGTCCCGTATCAATCAGCGCAATGGCAGCCAACAGATCCAGTGTCGCACGGTGCCAAACCGGTTCGAGCGCTTTACCACTCTCCTCCTGTATAAATCTCGGGGTTCCATAGAACTTACGCTTGCCATGGATCAGAATATTGTCAGTTGTATACCCCAAATTACGCATGTCAGCAAAGAGAAAACCGACACTACGCCCTAAGAGCATCTGGGCGTGTGAAGCATTCGTGCGTGCATATGCGCCACGCCGAAAACTCTCAGGAATCACGTCAAACACAATGCGCTGCTGGCCAATAATCGAGTTAAAGTCAATCGCGACATCAAGTCGTAACTTCTTTTCGCCATTTTCCGGCGGCAAGAATGTCAGATAATCCCCTCGGCTACCACCAAAGGTCACGGGCTCTTTAACCGTGACGTAATGCGCCGGAATATCGCGTGCGACAATGCCACAGGCGTCAATTGCATCCACCAAATCCAGACTACTACGTTCAAAGAGCGGCGGATCACCAGAATTGGTGCTGATCGTAACGTCATCCACCCCCATGCCCAACCGCAACGCAATGATGTGTTCTACCATACGTAGATAGTTATGCGGATTACCACTACGTAAAACAATGTTGCGTACAGAAGTCCAGACATTGCGGATGGTTACCCGCGTTTTGAGTTGTTCCGACAGATCTGTGCGATCAATCCACCATCCGTGCTCCTCTGAAGGCCCAAACGTCAACGTGCGCTGAGCCCGACCATAAAAGGTTCCAGGCCCTGTCACCGACCGCACCCCACCAAGAGTAGTCCGATAAGGCGAATACCCTGCGTCACCCTCACATAACTCACAGAAATCAACCGGTTGCGAGTGAAAACACTCCTGAGCGCGACGCACCCCATCGGGATCACCCAACAAGATCCGTCCAAGCGGATATGAAAACGACATACTTACTCTCGGCCTCCGCCTTATGGGTTTTTAACGGCCTGAGCCGCTTTTTCCGCCTTCATTTTATCATACGTCGAGAGCGGCACATCCGCTTTCGACTTCTCTATAGGATCGAGCCCTGCGCTTTTCATCAGTTCTTTCAGATGGCTCACATACGCCTTGTCCCCACCTGCCCGATACCCAGTTTGACCGAGTTTGCGCCCTTCGGCATCCAGTAAATAAATCGTTGGGAATCCGCGCACGCCATAGGTTTCCGCCAGCGCATTGTTTTGTTTCTGAAGCTCCTCTGGCAACGTCACACCACGGGGGAAATCAGCCTCAAACAAAATCAGATTCTCGGCTGCGAACTTTTCAAATACGGAGGTGTCCAGCACCTCTTTCTTTAATTTGACACACCAACCACACCAGTCGCTTCCGGTGAAGAAAGCCAAGATCGGTTGTTTCAAGGTTGCAGCTTCTTTTTGCGCCTGCTTAAAATCAACCCCCCATC
>CAZSUM010000162.1:6016-6830 GCA_964610015.1 uncultured Lentisphaeraceae bacterium | reverse complement strand
GTGCCTTTTTGGTCTAGGAGCAACACTTCGGCGCTCGGGGGCGTTCCACCCCAATCCATGAGCAGTTTAAAAGGCTCTTCTGCCAGCACAATCCCGCGTAGTTTGCGTACCGTCAGGGTGCCTTTTAAAAGCAAGCGTTCGGTTGGGATTAAATGGGTGCATGCATTCAAAATCTGCACCGCGGTTAGATTTTCCTCTACAACCGCCGCCGCAGTCGCTGGACGCGACTCGTCATCAGCCTGTACGGACAGACGAGTCAAAGCGAACAAACAACTGGCTAAACAAACGATTTTTTTCAATCGGACCTTTCGCGCTCGGCAAGGTTAGAAACCCGTGCGTGTGGACTCTTTTATAGCAAATCACGCGTGCGCCCGCAATCGTTTCGGTAAAACGTATGAGAACTCCCATCTTGAGTTCGCCTCCCTGCTGGTGTATTGTTATGGTGTTTAAAGGGATTTCCAGTTTGGCAATATGAGGCCTATGCAAACCATTTATTTTGATAACAATGCCACCACACGTGTGGCGGATGAAGTTCGGGAAGTGATGTTGCCGTTCTTCAGTGATCTCTATGGCAATCCTTCCAGTATGCACGTTTTTGGCGGGCAGGTTGCAAAATATGTTCGGGAAGCCCGCGAAAAAATTGCTGCCTTTATCCATGCCGACCCGTCTGAGATCGTCTTTACCAGTTGTGGGACTGAGAGCGACAATATGGCGATTCATGGCAGTGGCGAGTTGCTCGGGCCGCAAGCCAGAGTGGTGACCTCGCGTGTTGAGCACCCTGCGGTTTTGGGGCCTTGTCGTCGGTTGCGAGGGA
>CAZSUM010000162.1:366-6006 GCA_964610015.1 uncultured Lentisphaeraceae bacterium | reverse complement strand
GGTGGGGCAACTTGATCTGGACGGGTTACGTGAGGTACTCAAGGATGGTGAGCCAGCGATTGTGAGCCTGATGTGGGCCAACAACGAAACTGGGGTGATTTTTCCGATTGAGAAGATTGCACAAATTGTTAAAGCGGCGGGTGCGATTCTGCATACGGATGCGGTACAGGTAGCGGGTAAATTGCCGATTGATGTTCGTACGTTACCGGTAGATATGCTCTCGTTCTCAGGGCACAAGTTGCATGCACCGAAGGGAATCGGGGTACTCTACCTGCGGCGTGGGACACGCTTGAAAACGTTTATGCTCGGTGGGCATCAGGAGAACGGACGGCGGGGAGGGACCGAGAATGTGCCCTATATGGTTGGTTTGGGTAAGGCCGTTGAGTTAGCCACAGCCAACATGACGGCAGAAAACCAAACCGTGGCGCATCTGCGAGATAAACTGGAAAAGGGACTCTTGGAATCCTGTCCTGATGCACGTGTCAATGGTGATCGACTTCATCGTCTGCCAAACACATCGAATATTAGTTTTGAGTATATTGAAGGTGAGGCCATTCTCTACCACATGAGTGATCTCGGAATCTGTGCTTCGACTGGGTCGGCGTGTGCCGCAGGTTCGTTGGAGCCCTCGCATGTGATTCGTGCGATGGGAGTGCCCTTTACGGCGGTTCATGGGTCTGTGCGCTTTTCACTGAGTCGGTACAATACCGAGGCTGAAGTCGACACAGTTCTTGAGCAGGTACCGAAGATTGTCAAAAAACTCCGCGATCTTTCGCCCTTTGGCAAAGGGGATATTCTCCCTGTAAATCTGTAGTGAGGGTGCGATCAAGGTGTCAGAAACGTTAGAAAAGGCGCTCGCTGTTTGCACGCTGTGTCCTCGTGCGTGTGGCGTTGACCGTAGAGTCAACGCGACGGGATATTGCCGTGCGGGACGACTTACGCGTGTGTATAGGTATGGTCCACATTTTGGCGAGGAGCCTCCAATCAGCGGTACGCGTGGATCAGGAACGCTCTTTTTTTCGCACTGTACGTTGCGATGTGTCTACTGTCAGAATCATCCTTGGAGTCAAGGCGAATTCAAAGGAGAGGATCTTTCAGAAGAGGCGTTAAGGGCAATTTTTCGCCAATTGGCAGAGAAGCGGTGTCACAATTGGAATCTTGTTTCGCCAACGCCTTGGTTGCCGCAAATCAGGGCTGCGGTTGCCCCGCTAATTCGCGCTGGAGTTTCACTCCCCTTTGTGTATAATACATCCGGTTTTGAATCATTAGAGACCTTGGAGGCATTTAGCGAGCTGGCTGATATTGCGCTGATTGATTTGCGCTATGCCACCACTGAATCAGCGGCATGCGGTTCAGACGCGAGGCAGTACGTCAAGTCAGCGAGGGAGGCTCTGCTCTGGTTCTGGAATCGGCTCGGACCGCTCCAAACCAACAGTGAAGGCATTGCGACACGGGGTGTCATTTGTCGGTTACTTGCTTTGCCGGGTCGTGTTCAGGAGGCGGTTGACAATCTTGAGTGGCTTGCCGAGCAGGTTGGGAGCAAGATACACATCAGTGTCATGTCGCAATATACGCCAGTACATCGTGCGTTACATCTTGAGGGCTGGGATCGAAAAGTGACGGCCCAAGAGTATGACATGCTTACCGAGGCGGCTGGCGATTTAGGATTTGAAGACGGTTGGTTGCAAGAGTTTGAAGGCGAAGCACCCGCCGACCTGCTAGGGCAAGAGATGCCTGCAGGCGAAGGTGTCGTGGGAGCGGTTTAAAACCGTTTCGCGTAAACAGTATAGGGATAAACACCTCGCACGGGTAATGTGCGGATGAAAGGCAGACGATGAGCGGTCATAATAAGTGGTCCACCATTAAGCATAAGAAGGGCGCTGCAGACGCTAAGCGCGGTAAAATCTTCTCAAAAATCGCTAAAGAGATGACTATCATAGCGAAGTCCGGCGGCGGCGACCCTGGAAGCAATCCCACTTTGCGTACGCTGATTGCTAAGGCCAAGGCTGTTAACATGCCGAATGATAACATTGACCGTGCCATCAAAAAAGGTACGGGCGAGTTGGCTGCGGACATCCTTGAAGAGATCACCTATGAGGGCTACGCCCAAGGGGGGGTGGGCCTTGTGGTTAAAGTGCTGACGGACAATAAGAATCGTGCCGCAGCCGAGGTTCGTAACATCTTCAAAAAGAACAACTCAGATTTTGCCAGTTTGGGGTCCGTCTCACGTGGCTTTGATCGGAAAGGTACGATCATGGTTGCGGCTACCGAAGGCTTGACCGAGGATAATCTCATGGAGGTTGTTCTCAACGCGGGTGCGGATGACATGGAAACAGAGGAAGCCGGTTTCACGGTGACCTGTCAGCCCGCAGCGTTCTCGGGTGTTTGCGCAGCGCTTGAGGCTGCTGGCATTGTCTTTGATCAGGAGAATTCTGAGGTTGGTCTGGTCGCGAATACGCTGACTCCGGTTACGGAGCTCTCTGTGGCTAAGGCCGTCAACAAGTTCGTGGCTGCGTTGGAAGATCACGACGACGTACAGGATGTCTATACGAATATGGATATCTCGGACGATGTTGTAACTCAGCTCGAAGCAGAAGAAGAAGAAGACTAGTTCCAAGTCAACAGATCAAAAAAGGCGTCCCTTGTGAGGGACGCCTTTTTTTGTGCCGTGATCGATTTGCTTATCGAATCTTGCCTTCTTTTTTGCGCTTCTCGATGATGGTTTCGGAGAGCTCGAAGGGAACACCTTCATAGCGTTCGAAGGTCATCGAGAATGTGCCACGTCCCTGTGTCAGTGTACGGATGGAATTGGAGTAGCCAAACATTTCGCCTAGCGGTACAAAGCCGCGCACCAGTTTGGTACCAGCCTTTTCATCCATGCCCTCGACACGTCCACGGCGCTGACAGATTGAGCCGGTTGCAGCACCCATGTACTCTTCAGGCACGGCTACCTCAACACTCATAATGGGTTCCAGCAGTTGTGGGTTGCCTTTGAGGAAGAGGTTTTTAAAGCATTGACGCGCGCACTCGATAAAGGCGAACTCGTTGGAGTCGACTTCGTGGTAAGAGCCGAAGTGCACCACAACCTTGACGTCCACAACAGGGAAGCCGCCGCACGGACCGCTCTCCATTGCCTTAATAACACCCTTCTCAACAGCGGGGATGTACTCATTTGGAATCACGCCACCCTTAACCTCATTAACAAAGGAGAAGCCGCGACCAGGCTCCTGTGGCTCAAGCCGCAGGCAGACATGTGCGTATTGACCGCGTCCGCCAGACTGTTTGACGTGCTTGTACTCGCCATCCACTAGGTGGCGAATGGTTTCGCGATAGGCCACTTCTGGTTTGCCGACCTCACAAGCGACGTTGAACTCACGGCGTAAACGGTCGACAATAATTTCAAGATGCAACTCGCCCATGCCGGAGATAATGGTCTCGCCAGTTTCCTGATCATAGCGAACCACGAAGGTCGGATCTTCCTGTGCCAGCGAGTGCAACGACGTACCGAGCTTCTCATTGTCGTTACGCGATGCCGGACGGATAGCAATAGAGATCACCGGTGCGGGGAACTCAATGGATTCCAGCAAGATCGGGTACTTCGGATCGCAGAGGGTATCACCGGTGCGGGTTTTTGAGAGGCCTACAACGGCCACAATATCACCAGCATGGGCCTCGTATAGGGCTTCCTGACGGGCAGCATGCATCCTGAATAGACGCCCAATTCGTCCGCTCTGCTCCATGGTGCTGTTGAAGATGTCGTCGCCAACCCGTAAGGTTCCCGAGTAGATTCGCACAAAGGTGATTTTTCCCATGTGTTTATCGGAAAGGATTTTAAACGCCAACCCTGAGAAGGGGGCATCATCTTTGGGGTCGCGTACATTTTCTGGGTTATCTGCGGAGCGGACTGCGCCAATATCCAGAGGGGAGGGCAGGAAGTCGATGATACCATCGAGAAGAGGCTGAACACCCTTGTTCTTAAAGGCTGTGCCACAATAGGTTGGAACCAGCTTGCGTGCAATGGTTCCCTTGCGGAGTCCAGTCTTAATTTCTTCGATTGTCAGTGAGCCAGTCTCGAAATATTTGGCCATCAGAGCGTCATCCTGCTCCGCAGCCTGCTCCATCATCTCCATGTGCAGACGTTCGCACTCTTCACGAAATTCTTCAGGAAGGTCAGACGTGATGACTTTGATACCCCTTGATTCCTCATCAAAGGTGAGGGCCTTCATGGTTAGTAGATCAACCACACCCCTGAAGGTGTCGGATGCTCCCATGGGGTAGACCATGACGACCGGGTTGCCCCCCAGCGTATCGCGGATTTCGTTGACGACATTGAAGAAGTCCGCCCCGATTCGGTCCATCTTGTTGACCATACATAGCTTTGGCACTGCGTACTTTTCGCTCTGACGCCACACCTGTTCGGTCTGGGGTTGCACGCCGCCGACTGCGCAGAATAGTGCCACTGCGCCATCAAGTACGCGTAGCGAGCGTTCGACCTCAGCCGTGAAGTCCACGTGTCCGGGGGTATCAATCAGGCTGATCTGATGATTCTTCCATGAAACAGCTGTTGCAGCAGAGGTGATTGTGATGCCACGCTCCTGTTCCTGCATCATATAGTCCATGGTGGCACCGCCTTCGTGCACTTCACCGATCTTATAGTTCTTTCCGGAATAAAATAGGATACGTTCGCTGGTGGTGGTCTTTCCTGCATCAATATGTGCCATGATGCCAATGTTTCGTACGTGATCCAGCGGTATGGTTCTGGGCATAGTCTTAGACTCCTTAATCGCCTTGCTCTTCGCTCGTGGGGTTGTCACCTCTGACGGACCCGCGTTTTCGTACTTAAGAATGATCTTCAGTACGATTACCCTATAGGGGGCAAAATAAAAGATAGCAGTTTTGACTTTTTTTACCGCAACAGCAAGCGCAAATGTTGATTTTCTCACTATTTTTAAAAGGAGGTATTTGATGAGGAGCTGTTTTGAAATTTGTAAGAGGGGTCAAATTTTTAAAAGGATAGGGGGACGCGTACAATGAAACAATTCGGTTATGTCATGCGAGTAGCGGTGAGTGGCGTTGCTGCAGGATTTTTTCTGGTATCAGGGGCGTTAGCAGAGGGAAAGCACAAAAGCGTGACTTGGGAGCAGTTTAATAAGGTCTCGCCAGATTTGAAGCCAATCGGTCGACTGGCGGTACGTCATGCGAAAGATATTGGATCGTCGCCTTGGTCAGTGGGATGCGAGACGTTGGACCGTAATTACGGTGATTTTAAGCAATATAAGGAGTATGTGGGAGAGTTGGGCGTGAAACATGCTCGCTTGCAAAGTGGCTGGGCCAAGACTGAAAAAACAAAAGGGGTTTACGATTTTGCGTGGTTGGATGAGATTGTTTATGGGTTAAAGGAACAGGGGGTGGAGCCTTGGATCTGTCTCTGTTATGGCAATCCGGTTTATAAATCAAACATTGATTTAGGCGCTAAAATCTTTACTGCGGAAGAGACACTTGAGGGGTGGCGTAACTATGTGACAGCGGTAGTCACGCACTACAAGGATGTTGTTAAGGAGTGGGAAATTTGGAACGAACCCAGTCACTCCGCTGATCCGGAGGCCTACGCCAACTTAATGCTTCAGGCGTCACAAGCCA
>CAZSUM010000162.1:0-356 GCA_964610015.1 uncultured Lentisphaeraceae bacterium | reverse complement strand
TTTACTATTCATGGCTCGTTTAGTGGTGGTGGATTAAAGTTTCCCCGTGCGGTCTTTGAGGTGCTCAAGAAGAAAGACGCCCTCAATTGCGTTGATTATGTGACCTATCATCCCTACACAGTGAATCCGGATGAGGTCTATGTTAAGCTTCAGGAGATGCAGGATCTGCTCAAAGAATATAACCCCAAGCTTAAGCTCTATCAGGGGGAAAGCGGTTGTCCGTCAATTCTGGAGTGGGGGCATGCTCTTAATAATCAACCTTGGACAGAGTACAGTCAGGCGAAATGGGATACGCGACGTTTAGTTGGGGACTGGGCACGAGGTATACGCAGTTCCATTTTTACAATGGTAGATTT
>CAZSUM010000161.1:0-6863 GCA_964610015.1 uncultured Lentisphaeraceae bacterium | reverse complement strand
TGAAAGGGTGTGACACACATGGCTTCCGGGTTTTTTGATAGATTGGTGGCGCGTTTTGACAAACTGGGACCTGAAAGTTTGCAGGCGCAGATGTTACGGTTGGCGCAGGAGCGAGGATTTCTTGAGACGATCTTTCAGACGATTCAGGAAGGCGTGATGGTCATTGGCAATGATGGCCGTTTGCACTACGCAAACCGTGCAGCTGAAAAGCTGGCAGGATTTACCTATGAACGTGTGAAGGGTAAATCGGTGTTGCGTTTTTTGCGTGAATGGGATTGGGAGCACCTATTTGAAGAACCAGACCGTGCGAGTGAGTGGGAACGCATGGTGACTCGCGAGATTGAGATTTCCTATCCAGAACATCGTTTTATCAGCGTATACGCTGTGCCGTTGGATGATGGTGACGTTGTTGAAAAAGGCGTGCTGGTTATTTTGCGGGATGTAACAGGAGAACGCCGACAGGAGGCTTCGGTACTGGAGAGTGAACGTTCAAAGGCGATAAAACTTTTGGCTTCCGGTATTGCGCATGAGATTGGTAACCCCCTAAACGCACTGAATATTCATCTACAATTGCTCGCGCGTGAGTTGACGGGCATTCCGGATGAGATGCGCGAGCCACTGGTCGAACTCGTGGATGTCGCACGTGCGGAGGTCGGGCGGCTAGATGCTATTATTACCCAGTTTCTTCGGGCGCTTCGTCCTTCTAGACCGGTGCTTGCGCCAGAGTGTCCGTCTGAAGTGCTACAAGAGACGTTACGCGTCTTGAAAAGTGAATTTGAGAATCGGCGGATTACGGTGTCGGTTGATGTGCCCAATGGCTTGCCCACCGTGCAACTGGATCGCTCTCAAATCAAACAGGTTTTTTTCAATGTAATCAAGAATGCGCTAGAAGCGATGGTGGATGGGGGGGCACTCAAGATTGCATTTGTTGTGGGCGACGTGTTTGTGGACATCTCCTTTACCGATACAGGTCGGGGTATGTCGCCTGAAGAGTTTGGACGGGTTTTTGAGCCCTATCATACGACCAAGGCCAAAGGGAGTGGGCTGGGGCTGATGATCGTTCGTCGGATTATTGAAGAGCATGGCGGCGAGATTGAGCTGTCGAGTAAGCTCGGCGAGGGAACGTGTTTTAAAATCAGGTTGCCGCGCTCTGAGCGGCGGATCAGAATGTTAAAGACAGGGGTGTGATATGGCGGAGCGACCAGTCATCTTGGTGGTGGATGATGACAAAAACACACGGGATGGTTTGCAGCGGGCTTTGCAACGGCATTATGACGTTAAGACTGCCGAGAGTGCGGATGCTGCGTTGGCTCTTTTAGCCGAAGGGGTGCCGGTTGATGTGATGCTTTCGGATCTGCGAATGCCGGGCATGGATGGGTTGGCTTTGTTGCGAAGGGTCAATGCGCAGCATCCAAAGACGGTCTGTATTTTGTTGACGGCCTACGGGTCGGTGGAGACGGCGGTGGAAGCCATGAAGCATGGCGCCCAAGATTTTCTGATTAAACCTGTGAATCTGGACCATCTTGATTTGCTGGTGGCACGTGCGATCAAATCACGCGACCTCGAGAGCAAGGTTGAAACGCTGGAGATTCAGCTGGATGAAAAGTTCGGCATGCAGAATATCATTGGTGAATCGCCTGCCATGCAACAGGTTTTTGAGATTATCCGACAGGCTGCGCCAACTCAGGCATCGGTGATGATTCAGGGGCCGAGTGGTACGGGCAAAGAACTGGTGGCACAGGCGATTCATCGGTTGAGTACACGCGCCAAAGGACCGTTTGTCGCGGTTCACTGCGCGGCACTCTCCGCCTCGCTGCTGGAGAGTGAACTGTTTGGCCATGAGAAAGGCGCGTTTACTGGAGCGACCGTACAGCGCAAAGGACGTTTCGAAATGGCGGATGGGGGAACGCTTTTTCTGGATGAGATTTCTGAAGTGGACCCATCGATTCAAGTCAAGCTGTTGCGCGTATTGGAAGAACGAACCTTTGAGCGGGTCGGGGGTGAAGAGACCATTGAAACCGATATCCGGTTGATTGCGGCCACCAATCGCAATCTGCGTACGTATGTGCGGGAGGGGAAATTCCGTGAAGATCTCTTTTTCCGTTTGAATGTAGTGGATATTCTCTTGCCCTCTTTAAGCGAACGGTGTGGGGATGTTGCGCTGCTTACAGATCGGTTTCTGAAAGAGGCTTGCACTCGCAATGGGAAGAAAATTGATGGGTTGACACCCGATGCCATGAATCTATTAACAGCCTACTCTTGGCCGGGGAATGTGCGTGAGTTGCGAAATACGATTGAAAAAATGGTGGTGCTTTCGCGGTCGGAACGGTTAACGGCGAGGGATGTGCCTGCCAATATTCGTGAGTCACTGCGAGGGTCCCCCGCGCTGATCAGTCGTGCCCCCGTTCTGATGACAGGATCTCTTGCGGATACCGAGCGACGCAAAATTATGGCGGTGTTGGATAAAAACGGTGGTAATCGCACACGTGCCGCTGATGAGTTGGGGATCAGCCGAAGGACGCTTCACCGCAAATTACGTGAGTATAAAACCATAACAGGAACAGATTTGGACTGCGAGGGTGCGGAAGGAACTCAGATGTTATGAGTGATATCCCTGTGTTCAAGTTGCCGAACATCGAGATCATGGATCTGATTGGACGCGGAGGAATGGCTTCAGTTTGGCGTGCACGCCAGATTTCTCTCGACCGTCCGGTCGCAGTTAAGATTCTGTCACCAAATTTCTCATCTGACACCGAAGATGTTGAACGGTTTCGCAGAGAAGCGCAAACCGCCGCTCGGCTCAAACATTCCGGTATTGTTCAAGTGTATGATGCCAACTTTTCAGATGGCGCATTCTATTTTGTCATGGAATTGGTTGAGGGATATACGTTTGGTGAGCTGCTACGCCGTAAAGGATGCCTAGCGATCGAAGATGCTTTGATTGTAGCTGAGAGTGTCGCGGTGGCGTTGGATTATGCTTGGTCTGTAGCTCAGATGATCCATTGCGACATCAAGCCAGACAACATTATGGTCGATGCGGATGGTACGGTGAAGGTGACGGATCTGGGGCTTTGTCGCTCGTTGACTTTACGTAAAGAGAATGCCAAAGAGACCGCGGAAGAGATTCTTGGGACACCAGCGTATATGTCTCCTGAGCAGGTTTATGGGTCAAATAAACTCGATTGTCGCGCGGATATCTATGCTTTGGGCGCAACGCTTTATCATCTCCTGACAGGGCACATGTTGTTTGAAGGCAAAACCGATGACGAAATAATCCGCTGCCATGTGGATGCTTCTCAGGCTCCGGATCTGAGCACCTATGTTTCTGGCGTAACAGGGCCACTGGTTTTGTTGTTGGAAAAGCTGTTGGCCAAAGCGCCGGAGCATCGTCCACACGATTGGAAACACGTGCTGTCTGATCTGAGTCGGCTACGTAAAGGTCAGCCGCCCTATCCAGCTCTCATCCCGCCTTATGGAAGTTCTATGATGCGTTCCGGATCGCCGCTGATCAAGACGTGAGTAACGGTGCTCGTGAGGGTATGACCGACAAGATAGTGGACCGACTCCCGCAGGCAAAGAAGAAACAATCAAAGAAAGAAGAGGACACCCTTTCTTCATCGCGTCCGCCGGCTTGACGGCGGACGCTGAACGTTTCTCTGCCTCTATTGCAAAACGAGTGTTCGGGCTTGGTTGCCGCAATCGCCAAGGAAGACCGTGAACGTGTGTTGCTCGGCATCCCATTCGCCGGTCACTTCTTTTCCGTCCAGTATCGCGGACTTCGGTTGCGACGTCCGGTGGAGAACCGCGTGAAATGCGCGTGTCGCGGGCATTCCAGCGTATTTTCCTTTTCGTGCGCCGACCGTCAGGGTGACGGTGTCGTTTTGGGTTGTGCAGGTGATCGGTGTAAGCGCGTATTCCCCTGCACGGTAGGCAAGACTGACACCTTCGTCTTCGTATAGATCAAAGCGACTGGAAGCCGCCGGCCACACGAGCAACGTGACCTCTTCGTTCCAGCCCTTTTCGAGATGTTGTTTCACGGGCCAAGTGGGGATGATCGCGCCGTCTTTGACCAGCAACGCTCCGCCAACATCATACGTGATCTTCACGGGAATTTCTCTTCCACCCTCGATCTTTTCGCCGGTCCACCAATCGTGCCAAATACCGGGCGGGAGTTGGAGTTGCTTCGAGAACGCGGAGACGAGCAGGTTGTCGCCGAGCATGTATTCGCCCAGCGCCGCGTCATAGGCAGGATTGTCTGGATACGCGATGGCTAGCGCGCGCATCACAGGCCAGCCGGTCTGGGCTGCCTGCGAGGCGGCGGTGTACAGGTAGGGGAGCAGGCGATACCGCAAATTGGCATAGGCGATAAAACGCGGAATCTTCTCGTCCTCCATCAGCCAGGGTTGCCACCAGTAATCCCAGTTGTTCTCTTGTGACCACGTTTGCAGAAAACCGAAGTGAAGGCTTTCGACATTTCCGATGGTCATGTCGCAAGAATGATTCGAGTGTCCGGAAAACGCGAGGTTTAGCATGGAAACCAACGAACCGATCCCCCCGCCCGTGTCTCCTGCCCAAGTGGCGACATATTTTTGTAGGCCCGCATAGCCAGCGGCGGAATAGACCATGGCGCGGCGCTGGGTGTACTTTTCGTATCCTTCTCCCATCTGACGGTCATACACCAGCGGGAAGAGATTGTGCATCTCTTCGTCCGTCATGCCGTTGGCCCATTTGCGTTTGGGGTGTTCACCGATTTGGTTAGCACCGTCCAGCTTGAAGCACTGTGCCCCTTGGTCGACAAATTTCTTCAGGTGCTCAAACCACGGTTCCATCCCTTCCGGGAAGGTGGTGGTGGGTGCCTTAGCCGTTTTTTTGGCTTCCGCGGCGTCGGGATTCCCGATGCGGTCGTCCATCCAAGTTTCTGTGATACCTTCTGGGAGAAGAGGCTGTCCGCCTTCGGCCCGGATTTTTCCTGCGCGAAGTTGTTCTTCGTAACGGGTCAGGTCATAATCGCAGCAGAGCCAGAGGCTGAGCTTGAATCCTTTGCGTTTCAACGCGTACGGCCAAGTATGCGACCCTTTCGGTGCCCAGTAAGGAAAATAAAAACGCGCTTTGCTCCATGTCTTTGTGGTGGAAAAGTCATAGAATTTTTCCATCCATCCCGGTTCCAAGCCGATAACATCGCATGGCATCTTGTATTCCCTGAATCGTAACGCGTCGTTGATGAGGGAGAATTGGTCGATCCACTGATTGCAGACGAACGTGAAGCCATATCCCCACACGGGTAGCAACGCGGGACGTCCTGTCAGTTCCGTGTAGGTGTTGAGCAAGGCCGGATAATCCGTTCCTGTGAAAAGATAGAAATCGACTGTTCCTTCTGGTGCGGAACAGACCATCGCGTCAGGATCAGTCATGCCAACATCCCAATGGTGCCGCCAAGTGGAGTTGAGCAACACACCCCAGCCTGCGCGGCTAAGGGTCACTGGCACGGGGATGTAGCAAGTCACGTTGGCGATCCAAATGTCGTAGGCGCTTCCGCGGCGCTGGATGTTCTTGCGGCTGGCATCGCCGAGTCCGTATATACGCTCTCCCTTCGCCAGTCCGAAACGGATGTCAAAGCCTTTGTCTTTGATCGCTGGCGTGATTGGCACATGCGCTGTGCCACTTTGCAGCGAAAGTGTGCCGTCTTGGGTGTTCACGGAGAGTTCCGCATCCGAAGTTTTCAAAACCCCTTTTTCGCAGGAAAACGCAATTGGCGTATAGTTGGTATTGAAAAAACCGTATCGGTTCATCCCAGATTCGGTCCAAATTCCGTTCGCAGAACGTCGCACCCGGAATAGGTTTTTAGCCAGCACGTCCACGCGTAACGACGAACCGTCCTGGAGAGGAAACACCTTGCTCTGCTTTCCAACGGGCGCCTCATCCGTTAGAACTGCCACTGCGGAAAACGTGTATGCTGCGAAGAATAAACAAAAGAATTCTCTTTTCTTCATAGGGCATATGATCCTTTGACTTGATTAGAGGAGAAAGAACACTGTTCCGACTTCGACTGTCGGCACGCCAGCCGACAAAGGTCGAAAAGTCCTTACCCTCTACTTATGTCAAAATAACTGCTTCATACGGCGCGGTCAAGAGCGATCCGTGCGAGCCACGGTTCTCTTTGGCTTGCCTTTGCCCTTACAAGCTAATAAAGTTAAACAGTAGTTTTACAGGGAGAAAATAAAATGCATTCAAAAGGTATTGGGCGTGTGCTGATTGCGATAGTGATGGTGAGTTGTGTGCAGGCACAACAGACCATCGGTCCATGGGACCGGACAACACTCTATTGTACGCCGCAGGTCTATGATGCAGCTGAGTATGCCACCAATGATGTGAAAACAGTCTTTTACGAAGGCGAGCCGTATCATGGGAAACCCACGCGGATCTTTGCCTACTACGGTGTGCCAGAGGCTAAACCTGGCGCTAAGGTTCCGGGGATTGTTCTGATTCATGGCGGGGGAGGATCAGCTTTTGTGCGTTGGGTCAAGTTGTGGAACGCACGCGGATACGCAGCGATTTCTATGGATACGTGTGGCGCCATTAGCGGGAACGTTTTTGGAAACGAGCAGTCTAAACATCAGCGCCACTCATGGGCTGGCCCAGCTGGGTGGGGGGGCTTTGATCAACTCGACGACCCCATTAAAGATCAGTGGACGTATCACGCCGTGGCCGCTGTGGTGCGCGGACATTCACTGCTACGGTCGCTACCGGGTGTCGATCCAGATCGTATCGGTGTAACCGGCATTTCGTGGGGTGGCTATCTGACCTGTATTGTCGCTGGAGTGGATGATCGTTTTACCTTTGCAGTACCCGTCTATGGGTGCGGA
>CAZSUM010000160.1:0-6889 GCA_964610015.1 uncultured Lentisphaeraceae bacterium | reverse complement strand
CTCATTAGACATCTCCCTCAAAGTTAAAAAGTGCTTCTACTATAGCCGAATTGCATACTCGTTAACAAGCTACAATACCCGATAAAAATGGTTTGGTGACTTGTCAAAGTCACAGCCCCATATGCTGAGTCAAACATCGCACGCTGGTAGAAACGCATCCCCGCTTCGGGACGCCGGTGCCTTGGCAGAGGTGCCGAGGCGTCCGCACAGCACAGTTTACCGTGCGTTCGGGACAATAGACCTGCGGACGGCTCGGGGAACCATCCCTACCGCCGAATGTCGAGTGGCGAACGTCGAGTGTCGAAATGACGAGGCATAGCGTCCGCGTAGCACAGCCTGCCTTCCCCTCTGGCACACACGCCTCCCGCTTCGGGACGCCGGTGCCTTGGCAGAGATGCCGAGGCGCGTCCGCATAGCACAGTTTACTGTGCGCAGCGTCCGAGACAAGGACCTGCGGACGTCTCGGGGAGACATCCCTACCGCCGAATGTCGAGTGTCGAATGTCGAGTGTCGAAATGACGAGGCATAGCGTCCGCGTAGCACAGCCTGCCTCCCTCTCTGGCACACACGCATCCCGCTTCGGGACGCTGGTGCCTTGGCAGAGATGCCGAGGCGCGTCCGCACAGCACAGTTTACTGTGCGCAGCGTCCGAGACAAGGACCTGCGGACAGCTCGGGGAGACATCCCTACAACGATCTGTCAGTGACGGAGCTCGTCATAACGTTGTCGACATACACGCGATACGGACCGGAGGTTCTGAAAAGGCAGAGACAGATGGAACGAGCCGATTCAACAGGTGCCGCCTCCTTGCCTGTTAAGGACTCTTCAATCAGCCAAGTATCCGCCAACAGTTCACGCAGGCGTAGACTGACTTCCCGTCCCTTTATCTCCCCACCGCAAGCGGCAGTTATTTGCACCCGATACCAGATGCCTGGACGAACCGCCACCTTCAAAGACTGGGCTGTTGCATCGAAGTTAACGTGCTGATATCCCACTGCCACACGGGCAACACACTTTGAAGAACGGTTGCGGATCTCGAATGAAAAACGGGCATCACCCCCCATCCCGATATAGAGAAAATCCCACTGTAGCGTTCCTCCCGATTCTGGCAAGGCAGGAAAAGTCGTCGAAGCGCCCCATTGCGCCATCGAGTTATCGCCGTCAGGATGGTCAAACAGCAAAGCACGTTTACCGCAACTTGTATAGTCGGACGTCACGCTAATCAGGTCGTCTCCCTGATTTCCCCAGAGGTGTTTCCACTCGCGCGGAGCCTGTCCAGGCACGTACTTCTCAAAATCTAAATGCCAGTTTTCCTGTTTCTCGGTGGCGTCCCTAGCAGAACAAATACTCGCCATGACTGCGACCACACACCCCACAACTTCGAAAAACGTAGACCCCCACCCGCTTCTGATGCGCATCAAACCCTCCTTTGACTTTTTCTTCCAGTCGCACGCTCACCAGTAATAATATTCATACGGATCAAAGTTGCGCAGGGCAACATCGTAAAGCATCGACTGACCGCCAGATCGTGACACCTCTGCCTCGGGATTCGTGCCGGGACGTGACAGATTAGCCCAGAAACCGCAACCTTTCGCTCCCGCAACGATTTTGAGCGTGATGATGTTCAGCCCTTTGTGGAGAGGCACATTGAAGGCAAAACGATTGGGCCGCGGACCGCCATGACTACGATCCACTTGATACACCAACTGACCGTTCACCCATACCTTTCCGAAATAATCAAAGCCCAGTCGCAGACGAGCCGTGCGAGGCGTTTCGCACATCACCTCCCGCACAGCATAGGCGACTGACTCCTTTTCCGGTTTGAGAACCGCCGACACATCAACAAACCCGTCTACACCTGCCATTGCCGTTTGACGGAAATCCAGTTTTCGACCATCAGAGGCGATATAGTTCAGATTGGGATTGGTATCGCCAGCCACAGCATTTGTTTCGCCGGGAAACGCAACGTCTAGTGCCATTGCACCCGTGCTCTTGTCTGGATAAAAAGGGCCCAGAAGCTGCCAATGGCGCAGCGCCTCATACACGGGCTTAGCAGGTACATACGTGGTCACACACTCCGCAAAGGTTTGAGAAGGAGAAGCACCGAGCGCAGTCAATAAACGCGCCTGTAACTGCCTTTGCCGAATCACGGTCAGTGCCGCGGAATCAAAACCGGGATGACCTTCTGGAAAGCGCTTCTGCAGTGCCTGAGGGTCAGCCTGACAAAACAACACGTTTTCTTGCCAGCCTTGGCCAATCAACCCGTTTGCTAGCGCCTGCGGATCGGTCAACAATACAGTCGGTGAAGCCGTTCGGTCACGTAACAAATCCGGTCCCACAGCACAAAACACCCCTTCTGCGGAAAGGCGTCCTTGAGTAAAGACACGCTCCGCCACCTCCTGCCCGATTGTTTGCAGATACGCGGCGGTCTGCGGCAGAAAAAAGATACGACTGCCAGCGCCCGTGAGCGCATCAAGAGCGTGCGTGGTTAGCCCACTCTCCTGACCTGCCACCAGCAGACTATTTGATGGTGCGGTTTTAGAAAACGCTACCGCGTCACACCCCAAGCGCATCAGGTGTTCGCGCCCAAGAGCGTCCCCAACGTAGCAAACCGAACTCGTATTGCGCTGATAGGCTGCGGCGGTTTGTACCAATTGCCGCGTCACGCGTGCAACCGCAGGATTTCGATCCAGACGGCCGAGGAGATCCAATGAACAAAACCAAACGGCTCCTTTACCGTACTGCCAGCGCAACAGCGGCGAATAGGCAAGATCGAATTCCGTCACCAACACAGGTGTAAAGCCCACCACATCCGGCGTTTCGAGCACAAAGGGAGCCACAACATGGCGATTGGATCCTTTGGGGGCACGTTGCGTATCGGGGGCCCGATCATACTTCCACTCCTCAAATCCGGCCGGTGTTCCAGCCCACAGACTCAAGTCCCGGTCAGACAATCCCTGCATTTCCGCAGCACCGTGTTCTCGAATGAACACGTGCCGTGCGGCTGCTTCGAGCGTGCGTAAGCCAAAGCCTTCCCAGACCTCGGGGCGTTGCTGAAAAATAACAACCCGCAGTCCGTTCTCGATATCCTTAGCCGTAAACGGCGCGTTTGCGCAGTTATCTAGTGCGCCAGAGGCAATCAGCAATAGGTCGTAGGTCCCAGCCTCTACTCCTTCTACAAAGGGAGTTGTGAGGATGCCGAGACTGGCCAGTTCTTTTGCGGTTCCCGCGGGGTCAAAGAGCGCCCATTGACCAGATAGCTTGGCTTTCTCTGGACCCGGGAAGATCTCCATGTGAAAAGTGTCCGTAACTAGAGGTGCCGCCTGCCCTGCAACGTCTTCTTCATTGATCGCCAGATTCAGCACCACCGGTGTGCGCACATCCACGTGCGGGGCCATGAACGTTAACGGGCTGAAGACAATGTCGCCGGGATTTAGTGTCACACTGAACATGCCTTCAGCAAGTGGCGCTGCCCCCGACTCCTCGCGCATACATTGCCAGGTGCCTTTCAATTTTCGTGTGCGCGAACCATCCCATACGAACGCGGCCTGTTTTTCCACCCGTGTTCCACTATAATATGCGTGCGTCTTATCCGTGTGAAGAGGCGATCCCGCAATATAGGCCAACAGCGTCTGCATTTCCTTAGCATAATAGTCAAACGCCGGATTCGCCCAGTCTGGCTTGGCGTCAACTCGAGTCTGGAGCGAGTTGTAGCGATTAAACGGAGGCAAGCCCTGCCTCCGTTCAGGGGGATCACCGTAACCGAGAACAAAATTGAAATAGTGCCACCCCTGCACACCCCAGGTACGCCAAGCCCGATCCGTCCCTTCCGTGTGAATACGTTCGATCTCCCAGAACACAGGCAACACCTGTACAGCTTGGCGCAATGAGTTGCCGTGCCCGCGATTGCCCTGCCCGAGTTCCTGTGTCTGAATCAACGCTTCGGACGTCTCCTGTTCATACGCACGGTCGCCAATGATCCGCGCCGCATATTCAGTCATTAATAGACGTTTGCCTTTGTACCAGTCACCTGAGTAGAGAGAGGCGAACTCTGCCGCCAAGTAGGGCATATCACCCTTTTCCGCCCAGATTTCAAAATAGTCCTCCCTCTCCTGAAGTGGCATCCAGTTGGGATAGAAGTTGCTGGTCGCCAGATCGCCGAGATTGCCGTCGGCATGACCGTAAACAAGCCGCGTCGCATCGTTCTCCAAAACAATGGCCCGCGCCTTTTCGATTACCCGTGCTTGCGGATGCGAATAAGCTGTACGCTGTCCAATGGTCTGTGGATAAATGGCATCCTTGGGGTTGAAGGAGTTCATGCTCACCGTCCAGAACAGAACAGAGGGATGATTGCGATAATGGCGCAGTAGATGACTCATCTCGCGACGATAGTCTGCCTCGAGCTGTGGGTCGGAAATCAAGCGGTCACGGATTTTGGAGACGCCTGGTACAGGCAGGGCTAGGCCAACCCCCTCTTCATCCAGCAGACATAGCAACGCTTCTGAAAAAACAAGCGTCTCAGGCCAATCGCTCCACCACATAGTCGTATTGGCCTGCCAGTAAACGAAGTTTCGGCCTAGCAACTTGAGCATGGGTAGTGAATTTTTTGTAATGCCAAAGGAGGTCCACTCCACCCTGAAACGCTGCGGGTGACCGTTAACGATGAGTTTGCGACCTTCTGTCCAAATCTCGCGAAACCCGAATGCTGTTTCCCAACCCGCATCGATCGTCTGCCCATCCCGTAGTAGAGAGACCTTCGCGCGGTAGAGATAGGCCATCTCCACCTCCCACAATCGGGGCGTCGTCCACACATGACGAACGGTTTGAACAGAGAGCCCTTCTGGCACAGGAGGCAAAGGTGCGATAAAGGTTAGTGCCATCCGTCCCTCAGCATCCAGTATCTCCACCTTCGCGCTCAATCCATTCGCTGGAGAGATGGCGCGAATATCCAGACTGACCGCAAGTTCCTTCTTGCGTACCGAAGTCTGAATAAAAGCGTCTTGTAACCCAACAGGATTGGGCAACGTTAAAAGACTAACGTCTGCCGTAATACCCAGCGCATATTTCCCCAAGGCTTCCTTTTGGTGTTCCCTTCCCCGGCTTAGATAACGCAGGGGATCTTTTTCGAACGCGCGTGAAATGCCCATGTAATCCCGCGTCACAAACAAGCGAAGCTGATTTTCGCCCGCGCGCGCCCGCCCCGTTATCTCCACGAGACCGCCAGGGCGCAAAAGTTCACCGACTCTATCGCCATTGAGGAACACAATCGCATCGCCCTCAATCCGGGCAAAATCAAGTAGCAGCTGACGTACGGCCTGTTCCTGAGAGAGTGAGAACGACTGCTCATACCAAAGTGAATGAATGCTCCCCCTCACTACTTTTTGCCACGTCGTTCCCCTACCAGCACCTCCGTTGTGGCGCCAGTCAATGTTAGCACTGAGCCATCCATTCGATTCGACGGGCATGGTTTCCGGTGAGACCGCTGGCTGGATGATCCATTTCTCCGATAACAGCGTCTTCTCATACCCAACTGCTGTGGATACCAGCAAAAAAGCCCACGCCAACCAAACTCCACCATGAGCCAAGCCCCCTCTTGTCATCATACATTCGTTCCTCTGTCATAGTTCACTGTGAGCTGACCCAACCTGCCCCATCATTTGGCGATCGCATTCACGACGCGCCTAGAAATTTCTTGGTATCCTTCCGGTGAAAGATGAGGACTGCTTTTTGCCTCTCGGTCATAATATTTTTTTTCAGCCATCTCCTTCATATCAATCAACTCCGTCAACAAGATGCACCCTGCTTGACCTTCTGATTCGGCAGCTAATTTTTGCGCACTCAGACGATACTTTGCCAACTTCTGATCCTCTGGCATCGACACCGGATGACTGGGCATAAATGCAAAAAATAAGGATTCCTGTGCGCCTCCGGCCGCCTTCCATGCTTGTTGCAATTCAACCATAATTCCCTTGAGATTATCAAAATAGGCTTCCGGTGAGTTTCCCGCGAACCCGCCAATTGGCCCGATGCTTTTTTCAGACTCATTACGATCGTTTAACCCCGAACAGATCATCACGATACAGGTCTCCCCTTTGCTATCGAGAACATACCGTACGCTCCTAAAGTAATTGGCGAGGCGTTGCGGGCCGAAGGTACGAAAGACGTTAAGCATATCGTAGAGCGACTGCCCACCACCACCATACAACGTGTGATAAGCCACACCGTTTTTCATGTTCTTGTCTTGACAGGTAAGGAGTCCTCCCACAAACGGGCCAACATATTCTCCCCCAACCTTAACAGCCGAAAACATAATTGGAAATGTGCGCGAAGAATCTGCTGGCAACAACAAAACTTCCCGTCTTAACGCACCCACTTCGGGCTCAACCGTCATGGTACTAATCAATTTCTCTGATTGAAGAAGAGGTGTCCACGGCGGTTCATTACGTCTTACCGCTGGTCGGAACACGCCCCCAGTCTCACCAACGAGTCCATATTCGACTGAAAACTCTAAGTCGCTCTTTAGATTCAATGCCGCAGAACCAGAAAAGATTGACCCGATATTCCAAGCGTTTTTTATCTTCTGCCCTTTCGGCAGATACCATCCCCCAAACATTTTCTGCGCGAACGCTGCCGGTAGCGGCTCTGCAGGGGCTCCGCTGGGACCGGGGAATTTAACCAAAGGCAATGCATAGCACCCGTACTGTTCGTAAAGCGCCGCAGCCATAAAGTGTGACCAGCCTTTTCCTCCGAATTTTTGATTGCTGTCGCCAATGCCAATGACCGCAATCCTTTGGTTAAGAGCTTCATTGAAAACAGCCTTAACTTTTGGATCCACTCCTCTGATTTGATTTCCCAGTTTTGGTTCAGCATGGATCGCGAAAGTACTGGC
>CAZSUM010000159.1:2702-6896 GCA_964610015.1 uncultured Lentisphaeraceae bacterium | reverse complement strand
CACAAAACATGCGTGCTAAGGCATCGCAGACCACGAGAAACGTGCCGCCCGCCAAGGCACAACAGGGAATCAATCGTTGGTGATCTGCACCGATCAGTCGACGAAGGGCATGCGGAATAATCAATCCCACAAACCCGATAATTCCGGCAATCGCCACTGCGGCAGCGGCAGCCAATGTGGCGGCGGCTAGAATCAACGGGACTGCGCGTTTGATCTCCACACCCAAGGTTTGCGCAGTTTCTTGACCAAGCAGGAGGGCATTCAAAGCCCGTCCTTCGTAGCACAGGGTGAGAAGGGCAAGTGCAGCGAATATCGTCACGCTGGCCAATAATGGCCAAGAGGTACTCTGCAAATTTCCCAATAACCACCACGTGATGCTGTGAACGGCACGGGTTGGTGCAAAGACCAATACGAGCATGAGTAAACTTGAGAGCATGGCACCCGTAACGACGCCTGCCAAGATGATCGTGGTTGGCGCATAACCGCTTGTGTGGCTGGCCAGCAAGCAGAGGACAAGCAACGTCAGGCCTGCTGCGAGAAAGGCTGCCCCAGGGATGGCAAAGGGCGAGTAGGCCGAGAGGCCTGTGGCAATAGCGAGCGCCGCACCGAGGGCTCCGCCGCTACTGACGCCAAGCACGTAGGGTTCGGCTAACGCATTGCGTAGAACTGCTTGTAAGGCTGCCCCAGAACAGGCAAGTGACGCACCCACCACAAATCCCGTCAGTACGCGACTGAGGCGCAATTCCAGCAACGCACGGCCTGTGGGTGTCGTGAGATCCGGCCAGCCGAAGCCTGACGCACCAGCCAGCAGGCAGAGCACACAGAGGAGGGGTAGAAGGATCAGCAGAATCCAGGTGTTTCGATTACGCGAATTCATGGTGTGGCCTCCGGGGCTACAGGCGGCGTACTGGCGGCCAATTCACGAATCGCATCGCGTGCCAGTATCGTTTTAAATTGTTTCAACCCATCGAGAACACGTGGGCCGGGACGGCTGATTGTATTGAGATCTGAGGGCACATAGACACGCTGCGCTTGGACGGCTCGAAGCGATTTCCAACCAATTTGCTGTTCGAAAAAATGCAACGGAGCGTTATGGGTTGTCTCAAACAGGCAGATCAACAAATCCGGGTCCTGTGTCAAAACCCATTCCAGTGAAATACGATAGTAGGGCGTTGTTTCGCAACTTCCTAAGTTGATGCCTCCGGCGAGTTCGAGCAATTCAGCTACAAAAGCATTGCTTCCTGCTGTGATCGGACTGTCTGGTGCGAACAAAAGCAGGACGCGCGGTCGGTGGGTCGTTTGTGCTAACTCGGTCTGTGCGGCTTGCAGTCCAGACTCAATGACGCTGGCACACTGCTCGGCTTGGGCTTGACTTTCTGCAAGCTGACCAATCTGGCGCAAGGCCTTCGCAATGTCGCCGAGTCGCGTACAGGGAACGTGAACCACGTTGATTTTCAGCTCAGCAAGATGTTGCTCCATTCCTGGATCTGCCAGAACGGTTTCTAGGAGATGCGTCGCGTGAGTGGCAAGTAGCGGTTCCAGCCAAGGGGTGCCAAACCCGCCGGTGATGGGGAGCGCTTGTGCTTCTGGTGGATAGTCACAGCATTCGGTTCGGGCGACGAGGAGAGGCCCTGCCCCAGCGGCAAAGATACATTCCGTCAGGTTGGGGGCGGTTGAGGCCAACCGCAGACGCAGGGGATCAGGCATGGCCTCTGACGGCTTACACCCGCTCCCGAAGAGTAGCTGTAAAAACACACACCCGATGATCAATCCAGTCGGAATACAGACGCGCAGCGGAAGAAACGCGCCTAGGGGTGTTGCTGGATCTGTATTCGACTGCATGAGCATCTTTTCGATTAGAAGGTATAGGAAGCGCAGAGTTTCCAAGTTCGTCCGTTGGCTGGATAATAATAGGGGCCAGACCAAGTAGAGGTGCCTGCGTAACTTGCATAGCGCTTATCCAGAACATTATCGGCTCCTGCCAGCAAGCGCAACCCTTTAAGGTAAGAGGGTTCATATCGGACGGCCAGATCAAGCAACCCATACGCTTTGAGTTGCTCTTCAGCATTGACAAAGTCAGTATCAAGATATTGCGAGGAAACAGTGCGTATGCCACCCAATATAGCCACCTCAGGCGTGATATACGCCTCGCTGTTGAGGCTCAACGTGTGAAGGGGTACCAGAGGGAACGTGTTGTTGTCGTAGGGACCTTCGATGAATTCAGCCTGCACGTAATTGTAACTGAGTGCAACACTCCCAACGCTGTCACGCTGCCAACGCAACGCACTCTCGGCACCCTGACGTCGTGTGTCATACGGGGCATTGATATTGCTTCCCATTCCCATGACATCAAGATGATAGTAGATCTCATCCGCTGTTTCCATCTGATAGGCCGTGAGTGAGAGGGTCCACTCTTTAGCCAGAGTTACCTCAGTGCCCGTCTCCAGTGAAAGTCCGGTTTCGGGGTTAAGGTTCATGTTGGGAATGCCGCCCCAACCGACGACTTCATCTACAAAAGGAGCTCGATAGAAGTGTGCGGCACGGGCGAAAAGTTTAACAAACGCTTGCGGCTGGTAGAGCAGGGCAGCTTCATAGGCCGCCTCACCATGGCTGGCCGAGTCAGTTTGCTGTGGACCTGTAATGCGGTTAAAGAAGCGCTCGTACCGGATGCCAGTTGAGAAGGTAAGCGTCTCCGTAATCGAAAGAGCATTCTGTGCATAGCCAGCCCAAGTGGTCCGATCGTAATCCCAGATATTGGAATAGGGGGTACCATAAGAGAGGCCCTTTAGTGTGCTGGAAGATGAGTCAAATCGCAAATCACTGCCAAGCGTGAGACGATTTTCATGACCCGCAAGCGTGCGAGTCAAGATGTAGCGGGGTGTCAGCGCGTAGGAGTTGATCTCACTGGTAAGCGCGGAGTGGTAGTTCTCTCCAAAAAAGGCTGAGTCAATCTCACGGCGACTGGCTGTGATGTTGGCTGCAAATTGTCCATCTTCACCTGCTTCAGAGCTTCCGCCGAGGTTCATGCCCCAACTTTGAATCTCTGTTTCATCTTGGGGGGTCGTCGAACGGCGCGGTGATTCAGTGAAGGTTTCACGGTCGAGTGATCCTGGCAAGCCGTAGGTGCTGTTGTGATAAAACGTTGAAAGCGAGAGTGAACGCAGCTCGTTCCATTGTTTGGCGAGGTGTGCGGAGAGATCATAAGTTTCAAAGGCACTGTTTTCACGGTATCCGTCTGAACGGTTCCAATCAGCGTGTGCTTGATAAGAAACTCCATCCTCAAAGAGACCTCTTTTGTTGAGGTACGCCGTAAAGGTGTCGTAGGAGCCAACCGATCCACCCACCGTAGTGACGGGTTCAGCAGTCGGCTCAGCAGTGATGATATTGATCATACCAGCGGAGGCAAAATCGCCGTACAAGACGGTTTGACTGCCATGCAGGATTTCAATTCGCTGAATCGACTGGATGGGGATGCGCAACAAATTAGGCGCCATCATATCCGGATTATTTAGTCGTTCCCCATCCACCAAGATGAGCACGCGCCCGAAAGAATTAGCTCCAAATCCGCGCATTGAGATTTGTGCATTCGAGGGATTCCCCGAAAGTTCGCGTACAAGCAGCCCCGCTTGTTTCTGAAGCACCTCAACGATGTTGCGTTGTCCAGATTTAGCAATATCCTGTGCCGTGATAATCTGAACATGAGAGGGCATCGCATCCGCTGTGAGGTTCGCACGACTCGCCTGAACAATAATGGGGGGCAGGTTTGTGGAGGGTTCAGCCACATCGTCACGCGCATAGAGCTGTAAACTGGCTGACACACAGGCGCACAAAACAACAGGCGCACAGACGGGGAGACAAGGTTTCTTGATCACTATTTTTCCTCTTGCGGGAAAGTTTATAATTCCCTAGCACAAGAGGTCAAAACCGTGAGCGAAAGAGTGTCCGGAAACAGCCGGGGCACAAGCTTTAGCTCCTCTAGCGCGAAGGAGAATTATTAAGCAGCTTCGACCCGTCTTCTGACTTACGGTTTAACCTCGCCCCACCTTCTCTTCCAATTGGAAAATGGCATATAGGGGTTTGTAACCGATTACAGCGGCGCGACCGCGCCCGATTTTCACGGGCTTCCGATAGCCGAAGCAAGTGCTGTGAACTATACGCGATGCCCAAACTCATGTCAAGAGACCCGCAGCGACG
>CAZSUM010000159.1:0-2692 GCA_964610015.1 uncultured Lentisphaeraceae bacterium | reverse complement strand
ACGCGCAAAATGAAAGGCACGCTTAGTTAAATAACTCAAACGGGATGGATGGGGTGGGGCGTCAGGTAAGGTGCCTGATAGGGATGTCTGGGAGGGGGGGCTACCGAGGGGGATCAACAAAGGATGCGTTTCTGCTGTGTGGGGGAAGCCAAGAATTTTTGAAGTCATTCATTGTTGGGTAACGCGCCTCCCTATATTTGAACGATACGCACTCGACTCAAGTGTCTACGAATGTTAGACTCACGCATTAATAAAACGTTTGGATTATGGTTCTAGCACCGCCGTTCAATACTACAAGATTACTTGTCTTTGGTGCGAGGAGGGTGAGGACGCAGAATGATCAACCAATCGGGGACAAAAAGCTATTGTGCCGGGCAGCGTATTCGCATGCGGGATGCGGAGTGGTTCGTTTGTGAAGTGAAACCGGCGGAAGACGGAAACGGCCACCAGGTGCTCTATGTGCGCGGACTGACTTCTCCCGTTCAGTCGAAGAAGGCTGCCTTTTGGACGTCTGCAGAGGGACCGATCGAAGTCCTTCGCCCGGAGGACGTGGATTTGCAACGCGACGAGTCGCCTCATGCGCGTGACACGCGTTTGAAGATCGAGGCGACCTTGCGTAACCGTCCGGTTGTGGAGGAGCCCATCGCGGTCGGCCATCGCGCCGCTATGGATTTGCTTCCCTTCCAGCTCGTTCCTGCTCAAACCGTGCTCAGAGGCGACCGCGACCCCCGCGCCCGCATCCTGATCGCCGATGCGGTCGGTTTGGGCAAGACCCTTGAAGCAGGTATTTTGCTCTCTGAACTGATCGCCCGTGGCAAGGCCAACCGCATCCTCGTGGTCACGCTCAAGAGCATGATGGCGCAGTTCCAAAAGGAGATGTGGAGTCGTTTCACCCTGCCCCTGATCCGCCTCGATTCCGCAGGCTTGCAGCGTATCCGCGCCAACATACCGACCCACCACAACCCGTTCAACTACTACGACAAAACGATCATCTCGATCGACACGCTCAAACAGGACAATCAGCTCCGTCCGCTGCTCGAAAACTCCCGCTGGGATGTGATTGTCGTTGATGAGGCCCACAACGTCGCCGCCCGCGGCAAACGGCTCGTCGCGCAGCGCGCCGCCTTGGCAAAGTTGCTGGCCCCCCGCTGCGAACACATGATCCTGCTTTCTGCCACGCCGCACGACGGCAGCCGGGAGAGTTTCGCCTCCTTGATGAACATGCTCGACCCGCTGGCCTTGCCGGACCCGTCGAACTACACCAAGGATGACATCAAAGGCCTGTATATCCGGCGCTTCAAGCAGGATGTGAAGGATGAGATCCGGGAGCATTTTCCCGAGCGCAAACTTATCGCGTTGCCGGCACAGGCTTCCCTTCCCGAATCGGCCTTGTATTTAACCCTCAAAGGGACCTCGCTGGAGATGGACGTACGTCGCCGCAACAGCGACGCCATGTTTAAGACAACGCTCGTCAAGGCGTTGCTGTCCAGCCCGGCGGCGTTCATCTCGACCGTCGAGAATCGCATCTCTGTCCTTGAGAAGAAGAATCCGGGCTCCCCCGATATCGCCAAACTGAAGGCGCTTCTGCCCCTGGCGGAAAACGTCGATGAAGCGTCGTTCTCGAAATACCAGATGCTGCTCGCGGCGCTGAGCAGCAAGTCATTCAACTGGTCGCCCCGCAAGAGCGCCACGGACCGGATCGTCATCTTCACGGAGAGCCTGAAAACCAAAGCCTGGCTTCTGGAACACCTGAAAGCCGATCTCAAGCTGAACGACA
Source organism: uncultured Lentisphaeraceae bacterium (assembly GCA_964610015.1). Taxonomy (GTDB): domain Bacteria; phylum Verrucomicrobiota; class Kiritimatiellia; order RFP12; family UBA1067; genus CAZSUM01. Next base: position 915 of record CAZSUM010000159.1, on the reverse strand, counting down.
AACAGATCGTCGGCCTTGACGGCGGCATGAACGACCGCGACATCATGCGCACGGTCGAAAGTTTTGGCAAGACCGCCTCAAAGATCCGTGTCCTCGTTGCCTCGGATGTCGCGTCGGAAGGCATCAACCTTCACTATTGCGCTCACCGCATGTTCCATTTCGACATGCCGTGGTCGCTCATCGTCTTCCAGCAGCGCAATGGCCGTATCGACCGCTATGGCCAATCCCAAACGCCGGAAATCTACACGATGGTCTGCTCCGTGGATGGAAAAGGCGACGACAGCAACGTCCTGAACCACCTGATTGAACGTGAACAGAACGCGCACGCCAACATCGGCGACCCCGGCCAGATCCTCTCGCTGTTTGATGCGGCAAAAGAAGAGGATGTCGTAAAACAGACGATCGAGGCCCTGTGGGCTGGCTCGGACTCCTCGGCTGACCCAGGCGCCGTGCTGGACAGTTACCTGAAAAAGAGTCGCGCAGATGCCCCGGTCCCGGTTGTCACCACGCCGGATGATCTGGACGACCTGCTGTTTTCCAATTTCGGCAAGGATGAGAGCACCGGCTCCGCCGCCGCCGAAAGATTCCCCGCCCCGAAACCTCGCGCGACGCTCTTCCCCGTCGAGGCGGAATTCCTGAGCGCAGGCTTCCAATATTTGTCGGAAAACAATATCTCGGTCGAACAGCCCGCCCGCAACAAAGTCGAAGATCTTTTGGAACTGCCGACTTTCAAAGACCTCAACGAGTGGTGTTCGCGCGTGTTGCCCTATGAACTGCGCATCAAGGGTCAGGATTTGCCGCGTTTCCGTTTCACTGAGAGCGCTGACCGCATGCAGCTTGCCGTGGTGGAATCCCGCGCCGTGGTCCCCGCCGACGATGACGAGGATGCGGAGTTGCAGGAAAGCTGGCCGGACA
>CAZSUM010000158.1:0-6896 GCA_964610015.1 uncultured Lentisphaeraceae bacterium | reverse complement strand
CATTGGCCTTGCCAACAAACTACACGCCTACAAGCTACAGGAAAACGGTCTCGATACCGTCGAAGCCAATATTGAACTGGGATTTGCTGCGGATTTACGTGACTATGGCGTCGGCGCGCAAATTCTCTCAGACTTAGGACTGAAGCGAATTAGACTGATGACCAACAATCCGCAAAAAGTGGTCGGCTTGCAAGGATATGGACTGGAGATTGTGGAACGCGTACCAATTATTTCTGAGCCGGGAGATCACAATCGACGCTATCTTGAAACCAAGAAAAACAAGATGGGACATCTGATTTAACACAAAGCAGACACACCCCTCTAACAAACAACTTACCGAAAAAGAACGCAGGAGAAAAACCATGAGAGAACTGGTTGGAAATATGAACGCAGCTGGAATGAAGATTGCCCTTGTTGTGAGCCGCTTCAACAGCTTTTTTACTGAACAGTTGGTTAAAGGCGCAATAGATTGCTTTATCCGGCATGGAGGGAGCGAGGATAACCTGATTCTCGTACGTGTTCCTGGCGCGAATGAACTGCCAATAGCCACTCAAAAATTGGCGACGACTCAAACGGTGGATGCGGTCGTGGCCTTGGGTGCCGTGATTCAGGGCGCAACACCACATGCAGAGCTTATCAACGGCACAGTCGCTCGGGCACTCGCAAAAATCACACTAGACACCGGCATCCCAGTACTCAACGGTGTTGTGTGTGCACAGAATCTAGAGCAAGCGATTGAACGTGCTGGCACCAAGCATGGCAACAAAGGGTGGGATGCGGTCGCGTCCGCGATTGAAACCGTCAACGTCTTGAAAAACATCTGAGGAGCATTTATGGCGACACGCAGACAGGGACGTGAATGGGCGTTGCAGATGCTATTCCAAGCGGATCTCAATCCTGGCTTGGATCCGGATATGGCTATTCCAAAATTTTGGAAGCAACAGTATACATGCAAACTAGAAGACGCCGAAGATCGAGATCAGGAGCTCCCTGTTCTTACCGACAAACCGATTGAAGAGTCTGTCGCGCCGCTAAAGATCAGACTCTTCACGGAAAATCTAGTACGTGGTGTGCTGGCACATCTGCAAGAGTTGGATGACAAGCTGGTTTCCTATACTGAAAATTGGCCCTTACACCGCATGGGATCAGTCGAGCGAAACGTTCTACGTCTCGCCTTTTACGAGTTGATCTACTGTCCCGATGTTCCATCAGCCGTTGTTCTGAACGAGGCCATAGACTTAGCCAAATACTTCAGCAACACAGATGCGGGTCGGTTTGTTAACGGGGTCCTTGATCGATTGAATAAAGAGTTGAAGCGAAAGTAGCAGAAGCGATGACGAGCGAAATGCAGGATCGGCACTGGATGCGACGAGCGATCGCCTTGGCTAAGCTCAGCGAAGGGCACACACGCCCCAACCCTCCGGTGGGAGCCGTTGTCGTTCGTCGAGGCCGTAAACTGGCAGAAGGCCGACATCTCTTTGCGGGTGCGCCTCATGCTGAGGTTGCGGCGTTGGATGCTTGTGCCGGACGTGCGCGTGGTGCAACACTCTATGTGACACTGGAACCCTGTTCCACACAAGGTCGAACCCCACCCTGCACAGAGCGAATTTTACAAGAAGGGTTGGCCCGCGTCGTTATTGGATGTCTTGACCCCAATGGCCGACACTGCGGACGAGGCCTTCCTCTTCTCAATACGCATGGCGTAAGCGTAACCGATGGCGTCTGCGAGCAAGACGCGATGGAGCTGATTCGCCCCTTTGCCAAGCACATTGTCACCGGATTGCCCTTTGTGACAGTCAAGCTCGCGATGACGCTAGATGGTCGCATTGCAGACCGCACCCATCAAGCCAAGTGGATTACAGGCGATGCTGCACGCAGAGAAGTTCAGCGGATACGCCGACGTGCGGACGTCATCCTGGTCGGTGCAGGCACGGTTTGTGCCGATGACCCCTCGCTCCTCTGTCGACTTCGAGGATGTGGCGACCTGATGCGAGTGGTGATCGATGCGTCAGGACGAACCCCCGCACACGCGCAAGTTTATACCGACACGGCAGCTACACGTACAATCGTTGCCACAACCCCTCAGGGTGAACAACGTCAAGGTGTGGCTTGGTCACGCCACGGGGCTCAGGTCTGGACCTTCAAACCAGACGCATCCGGACGTGTTCCTTTGAAGCCCTTGTTAAAACGACTGGGACACCTCGGATATCTGCATGTGTTGTGTGAAGGAGGTGGCACCTTAGCCGGCAGTCTGAATGACGCTGGATTGATTGATGAGTTTTGTCTTTTTTATGCACCCGCCGTTCTAGGGGATGCGCGAGCCGTCAGTGGCCTTTCAGGAAAAGGAACTCTGTTAACAAAGATGCCGCGTCTGCGACGTATCAGTGTCAAAAGTTTTGGCCATGACCTGATGATTCGCTTGCGAAGGGAGTAACGATGTTCACTGGGTTGGTACAACAGGTCGGAACCCTCAAGCAACTGACCCGCAACAACGCGGGGTGGTCGCTAACCATTGGTCATGTTCCTTGGCCAGACACCCTTGTTCTCGGAGAGAGTGTGGCTGTTCAAGGGGCTTGCCTGACCGTTACATCCGTGATGTCCTGCCTGTTTACGGCTGATTTGCTGGACGAAACCCTACACCGTACCGCATTCCAACATCTAGCGACAAATGCCAGAGTCAATCTTGAGCGGGCGCTAGCCTTGGGCGATCGTCTCGGGGGGCATCTGGTCAGTGGGCATGTGGATGAGCAGGGAAAATTAGTCCAGATAACAAATCAAGGTCGAGATGTCGTGTGGCGCGTGTCGTGCTCTGAAGAGTTGGCCCGACAAACGGTCCTAAAGGGATCAATTACCATAGACGGCGTCAGTTTGACAATCACAGGCGTTGGCGATGACTGGCTGGAGGTTAACCTCATTCCACATACCCTACACGCCACCAGTCTGTGTGATCGCACGCGTGGTGATGGACTCAACCTCGAAAGCGATTTGCTCGGGAAATATGTCGCTCGACTACTGGGCAAAACGCAACGCCAAGGCATTACAGAAGCACTTCTGTCAGAAAATGGATTTCTATGAAACAGGTTTTTTGTCTCGGGCTAACACCCGTTTTACAGCGCACGCTGATCTTTGACCAGTTGACCCTTAATGAGGTCAACCGCGCACGAGAAGTTAGCCTAAGTGCAGCAGGCAAAGCGGTTAATACCGCGCGTACACTGGTCGCCTTAGGAACGCCTGCTGTGGTCGCAGGGCTGAATGGCGGTGCCACAGGTGCACTTGTTTCAGAACAGATCCAAGCGTGGGGCGTTGCAGACCAAATGACAGCCATGAAGCAACCCACGCGGATCTGTACCACTTTACTCGATTGTCGAAGGTCCACTGTCACTGAACTGGTCGAAGAGGCACCAAATCCAGGAACCCCTGCACTCAAGAAATTTTTCGCCGCTTGCGTACAGCAGATTCCCCTCTCAGCCTATCTCGTCATCAGTGGAACGCTCCCTCCATTCGTAGCAGATGATTTCTATGTCCGGTTCGTACGCAAAGCCAAGCAGGCCTCTGTTCCAGTTGTGATCGACTCTCACCGAGCACCCTTGATCACGGTGTTGTTTGAGCAACCGCTCCTAGCCAAATTGAATGCTGCTGAACTCGCACGTACGCTAGACGAACCGATGAACACCGAGAAACGGATTTTGCGCGGCATGCGTGATTTGATCGGCATGGGAGCTCAAAATGTCTGCATCACACAAGGCGCAAAGACCACCTATCTGATGAGCGCTCAAGGCCACTGGTCGATTGACCCGCCAACGATCCGCTCCTGTGTGAATCCCATTGGGAGTGGCGATTGTACCACAGCAGCCATAGTCCATGCGCTACTCACAGGTTACCCGCTCCCAGAAGCTGTCCGTTATGGAGTAGCCTGTGGCAGTGCCAATGCCGAAACACAAACACCCGCCGAGATACGTGTAACACGTATCAAGACGCTTTTGCGTCAGACGCGCCTGACTTGTCATCCAGCACGTCTCCCCGCAAAACGCAGGTAAATCTCCTGTCTGAAATGCGTTCACGTATTCGTTAAGATTATGACCTTTAACCTCAACACCTATTTAACCACTCGCAAACAACGTGTTGAAGAGCACCTGTTTAACTGCCTACCCATAGACTCGGGCATTCAAGCACCCCTCACAGCCGCCATGCGACATGCGGTACGTTCAGGCGGTAAACGCCTACGACCGATCCTCTGTCTAGCAGCGGCTGAAGCCGTAAACGGCAAGTACGAAGATGTCCTAAACGCTGCTTCTGCTGTTGAACTTTTGCACACCTATACGTTAGTGCATGATGACTTACCCTGCATGGACAATGATTTGTTACGCCGTGGACAACCAACGGTTCATGCAAAATATGGAGAAGCGATTGGGATTCTTGCTGGTGATGCGTTGCAAACACTTGCTTTTGAGATTCTCGCTCGCACGCCAGAGAAACAAGCGGGAGCCGTTGCCCAACTGATTACCGAATTGGCCGTTGCCGCCGGTGCTGCGGGAGTTATCGCGGGACAAGCAGAAGATATTCGTTGTGCGAATACGGCCACACGCGAAGAGATCACCTATATCTTTCAACACAAAACAGCTGACCTCTTTCGCACGGCTTGTCGACTGGGGGCCTTAGCTGCTGGGGCACAAAAAGAGCATCTCGATCAACTCTCTCGGTATGCAAATGGCCTTGGGTTCGCTTTTCAGATTATCGATGACCTACTCGACGCACAGGGTACCGATCAAGACGCTCCGAAGGAGCTCTCCTGTCTGATGGTGATGAGTGCACAAGAGGCCCGTGAATGGGCTGAGCAACAGACAACTCGTGCGATTGAAGCTCTTGAAGGGCTTCCGGGAGAGACCGAACCGTTGGCAGCACTGGCTGCTAGCCTGCTGCAACGTCTGGTTTGACAGACCTTATTTTTTGCGTTTTTTCTTGGATGTCTTAGAAGAGAAATCTAGAAAAGGAGCACGCAACAACGCCGCTTCAGGAATCACATCACCTTCTGTTGAGATCGTTTCATCCAGCTCGGCAGCCTCAGGAGATACCTGCCAAGCACCTTTCGGTTCTGGCCGAAGAATATCCCACAACTGCTGTTTAAATTGCATCACGCCTGTATCATCAGACGAAAGGGTCGAGAGCGCCAGGGGGGTCACACCGGTCTCGCTAATGAACCGCGGCAGATTTTCCTGCGCCGCAATCTGATCCATTTTGTTTGCGAGAACCAGCGAAGGCCGCTTCAGCAGTTCGTCATTATGTTGCTCAATCTCGCAACGCAACGCTAGGTAATCATTCCAAGGCAAACGGTTGTCGGTCCCAGCCATATCAATCACAAAAACGAGCATGCGCGAACGCGCAATATGCTTGAGAAAATTGATCCCGAGTCCTGTTCCTCCTGCGGCACCCTCAATAATACCAGGAACATCAGCGATGCGAAGTTGCGAAAAATCAGGGTACCGAATCGTTCCGACAATTGGATTGAGTGTCGTAAACGGATAACTCGCGATCTTTGGATGGGCCCTGCTAACACACGCAAGCAAAGAAGATTTGCCAGCATTAGGAAACCCGATCAGACCCGCATCGGCAATGGTCTTAAGCTCAAGTCGCAAGCGGAATTCACCACCCACCTCACCAGGTGTATGCTCCGTGGGAACCTGATGAGTTGAACTTTTGAAGTGGACATTGCCAAGACCGCCAGCACCACCGGTGGCAATCACGACTTCTTCGTCGTGCTCAACAACATCGGCAACCAGCACACCACTCTCGGCGTCGAAGACCGAAGTCCCGCAGGGCACATGAACAATGCGGTCTTTACCGCGACGACCATGCATCTGCTGACCACGCCCCGACACGCCATCCTCAGCAAAAAGCTGTGGTGCGAACGATAACGCAATCAACGAGTCGACATCATGACTACCCCTGAAGATGACATGGCCCCCACGACCACCATCGCCACCGTCGGGTCCCCCTTCAGGGACACACGCCTCACGGCGGAAGCTGAAGCTTCCATCTCCGCCTTTACCGGCACGGACATGCACAACAACTCGATCTACAAACTTTCTAGTCTTCACATTGCTGTCCACATCCGGTGCAGATCGTGTTACTCCGCCGCTAAAACGGGAAGAACACTCACTACGGCACCGTCTTTTTGAAATTTCACGGTACCGTCAGACAAAGCAAATAGCGTGTAGTCACGGCCACACCCAACATTCTGACCCGGATGAATTTTTGTTCCGCGCTGGCGAATCAAAATTGAACCCGCCCGCACAACTTGACCGTCAAAGCGCTTGACGCCTAGACGCTTCGAGTTACTATCCCGACCGTTTCTTGCTGCTGCTGAACCTGCCATAAATCACACTCCCACCTTCAGGCAATCGCTTTGATCAACGCAACCGTCAACTCCTGACGGTGGCCCATACGACGCGAATAACCCTTCCGGCGTTTCTTTTTGAAATTGATCAACTTTGTGCCGCGCTTGTGCCCTACGACTGCAAGGGTCACCTTGGCACCCTGCACATAAGGCATACCGACCTTCAGCTCTTTTCCGTCCGACACAGCCAGAACGGACTCAAGATCCACATCCTGCCCGGCTTCAACATCCAGACGTTCGATTTCAACAGTGTCACCTGTAGCGACCCGATACTGTTTGCCTCCGGTCTCCAAAACCGCATACGCATCCATGTTTTGACCCTTCATCAACTGAGGAATTCTCAATTTCCGGCAACTTCCATCCGGAACAAATAGGCGTTTAATTTACCCGATTTACCCCTGTGATGTCAAGTGGCCCACAGACCTAAATTTTTCTTTCCTGCAAAGCGGTCAATTGACAAAGTAACTGCGCCACCCCGTGATCGGAGGTGGCGCGTTTAGTC
>CAZSUM010000157.1:4235-6932 GCA_964610015.1 uncultured Lentisphaeraceae bacterium | reverse complement strand
CCAAAGGTCATGGTTCCCACCACCTCGTTGTTTGCGAAAATCGGAACCGCATAAAGTCGGATCCCTCCATAACAGGCAATGTCCATAGGTATTCGACGTCGAATCGTCTCCTGTGAACAGCAGGTCCAACACGATTCGTGACACTTCCACAAGCCGGATGAAAGCGCGGTTGCATTGTCGTTTGTCTGACATAGATTACGAGAGGCTTCATTCAGCTTGCGACACCAACCCGAGTCAAAAGCCACAAAGGCACAATCGCCATTTGCTTCATATACTGCCACCGAAGACCCCAACAGACTCAAGAATTCGGAGACAATTCGGGAAAGCATTGTATGCCCAACCGTCTTTAAAATACAGCCCTCATGATTGAGCTCCGTGATGTCCCCATAAGAAGATTCTGTGACTTCTCTTTTTTGCAAGGCAGCTTTAGGAGCCAGCATCCACTCCAAACGCTTCAAGTTCGCTTCAGATTGTCGATGCGCAGTCATATCATTGACAGCAATGAGCACATGCGGTTGTCCATCAATCTGGACGGGCTCAATACTAAACTGAAACCACGACGTCCGAAAATCGCCGTCCGCCAGTTCAATCTGCATTTCAGCCTCTTTATCCCGAATACTCTGTCCATTTGCAAACACGGCTTGAATCGATTGAGACAACACACAAGCCGAACAGTGTTCAGAGTGTCCACACCCCTGCGGCGACTTGCGCCAATAGGAGCAGTGCAGAAATGCACCGCACCGCTGATAGTATACCTCAGAGAAAGCACAATTAAAGAGACGCTCTGCCGCTGGATTGGCATCAATAATCCGTTCATCGCTATCAACAACCATCAATCCAAAAGGTGACGCGTTCATCAATGCCCTTAAATTGTCGCGTTCGGTCTTGAGCGCTCGGCGTGCCGAACGCCCATCCGTCTGGTCCCTGAAAACCAGCACCACCCCAGTTAACTCCCCTTCCTGATTGAAGATTGGCGCACCACTATCCGCAATCGGTCGCTCAACCCCGTCCCGCGCAATTAATAGAGTATGATTCGCCAGCGTAACAATGTGACGCTTTTCCAAGACCTTCGCCACAGGGCTAACAATTTCTTCACGGGTTTCTTCATGACAAATCCGAAAAACCTCCTGACACGGTTTACCAATCGCCTCGGCCTTATGCCACCCGGTCAACTTCTCAGCCATTGGATTCATCTGTCGAACACACCCCATAGCATCCGTGGCAATAATCCCGTCTCCAATGCTGTACAAGGTTGTACGTAAGGTCTCCTCGCTTTCGCGCAAACCCTGCGAAAGTTCATCCCGCACGAGTTGCATGGCTAAAACGCGCCCAGATAAGATCGTTGCCAGAGGGTACATGATCAAAATCGGCAGGGCCATCGACTTAAACACGTTAAACCGAATTTCCTCCGGGAGTACCAACAAACAGACGAGCATCCCCACATGGACCGTTATCCCAAAAACAAGTAAACGCCAGATCGACACATCTAGCTGCGAACGCATATAGCGAATATGGAAGAATACGCCCCCCAGTGCTGAAACAAGACAGACTAGTACCCCTAGCACCATGCCGGTTCCACCTTGTAACAAGCGGCAGAGTATGGCCATCGTGGCGGCAATGGTACCCGCGACGGGCCCAAAGAACAGACCACACAAACTGATCATCACCGAGCGGCCATCAAAAATTAATCCCGGCAACATCTGTGCTGGATACAGCATCCCCACGACCGCGGCACTACCAAACAGTAATCCCTGCAAAAAACCGTCGTTGTGCCTCTGGGTATACCGGCTACGGATCATCCCTGAGATCAAACTCAAGGCAATCAGTAGAGCGAGATTATTGATCAACCCGATCACAAACATAAAAACATACCCTTTCGTATGTCACAGAACATCCGATCAGTCACCGATGATCTTTACCAATACGCGTTTTTTGCGCATCCCATCAAATTCCCCATAGAAGATCTGCTCCCAAGGACCAAAATCAAGCGTTCCTTCCGTCACCGCGACCACCACTTCGCGCCCCATCACCTGGCGCTTCAAATGCGCATCTCCGTTGTCTTCCGCCCCATTGTGCGCATACTGGCTATGCGGCTTTTCTGGTGCAAGTCCTTCTAGCCATCTCTCAAAATCAGCATGTAACCCACGCTCATCATCGTTAACAAAGACACTCGCCGTAATGTGCATCGCATTGACTAAACACAGCCCTTCACGGATCTTACTTTCCTGCAAACACCTCTCCACCTCCGACGTGATATTCACATAGGCACGGCGGGCTTCTACCTGAAACCAGAGTTCTTTGCGATAACTTTTCATTTGGTTGTTCCTGGGGAAGCCCCCTCCGTGTGTAGATGCACCCCTTTAGGATTACTAAGCACATCCTCTGTATAGTTCCAAACTGAAACCAGAATCCCTTGTTTCTCAAGTTCTTTCGCAATCTGACTCTGCTTTTCATAGGACATCAAACATGTGATGATCACCCCGTCGATGCGATACTCATCTATACACTGTTTTATTTCGTGTTCTCCACAAAGCACCTTCACCCCCGCTATGATCCGGCCCTTGAGATTGGGCTCATCATCAATTAAACCGATAATAACCCTGTCATTTTGGCCTGTCCGCTCCGTCAATTCACGCAGATAACAGCGAAAACGAGGCCCACCCCCATATGCCAAGAAGCGTAATGTTCCGGGACGCT
>CAZSUM010000157.1:0-4225 GCA_964610015.1 uncultured Lentisphaeraceae bacterium | reverse complement strand
CAACACGCGGCTTTCTAGTATCTGCATGATTCCACGTATACTATCCTGCCATACCCGAATGCCGCTCAACGGCAGAATCGCAAGTGTCATAAATCGAATCGTAAACCGGATTAAGTCTGGGTTGTAGTCGTTAAGCAGCCAAACTAATCCCATGGCCACAACGGATCCCCCCATCACAGCCAATCCCAATATTACAAAATCGCGTATCTGTGCCCGACTCCACACACGCGCGTACGTTTGAGTCCCTGCCAAAAAGAGAAACACGGGCACAACAAACATCGGCAAATCACCCAGCAGGGCGGCACGCGTCAGTGGCAAACCAGACTCCCATTGCGTTACGATCCACACCACGCATAGCGAGAGCACATCAGAAAGAATGTAGAGCGGCACCAGCAACCCTTGACGCATCATTCCGCGCTTACCTGAAAGAAGTTTTCCCGTATCCCACAACTCAACCCGCTCCAGATGCCGGACCACCACATAAACAGCCACCATAAATGCAATCAGAAACAAGCCCGGAGCACGGCCTTTAAGTGCTGTCCCCACAAGACCCACGCCAACCAACACAACACTGACAACATAGAGGATCATGGAGGCTGTCTTCTGATTCATGGTCTCCCGTAACAACCGATGATGCAGGTGATCTTTGTCTGGTTGCATCACATGCCGCTGCTTGCCAGAGTTTTCGCAATTCTTTGGCAACCAAGCCCGCACGGAACGACGCCAAATTGCTAGAAAGGTGTCGAACAGCGGTATGCCCATCACCAAGAGGGGCATGCCCAACGATGCGGCCAGTTCTTTTCGCGATCCAGTCATCAATGGCAACGTCGCCAGACAAAGCCCTAGGAACATACTCCCCGTATCGCCCAAAAAAACCGTAGCTGGATGAAAGTTATACCGTAAGAACCCCAAACATGCCCCTGCCAAAACCAGATACGGCAACGTGGCCGCTGATTGCCCTGAAAAGAGTAGCGACCCAATCAGACCCAGTGATGCAATCAGCGCAAGTCCTGAAGCGAGTCCATCCATTCCATCAATCAGATTAAAGGCATTGATCACCCCGACAATCCACAGAACTGTCATTAGACAATCCAGCCATAGAGGAAAAGCCACCAAAATACCGCCCAGCCTGACTCCCGAGACGTACAGCAATAAGGCCACCGCCACCTGCCCCGCCAACTTCACCCAAGGCGAAAGTCCTCGTCGGTCATCAACCAACCCGATGATCGCCAAAATGAGGGACCCCAGCAGAAATGCCCTTTGCCAATGATACGAGAAGACCTTAGAGATCGGCTGCTGCAACAAAAGCACCAGTACGAAAAGAACCAGATGAAAAGCCACAATAATCGCTAATCCACCACCACGGGGAATCGGTGTTGTATTGATCCGGCGTGCGCTTGGTTGATCAACCATGCCAATCGCACGTGCGACTTCGCGGCACACAGGCGTCACCACAATCGCGACAACAAAGGCACCGACAAAGGCACCCAAGTATTTAACTCCGTCCATCGTCATTCCAGCCCACAGACTCTCAGAATAACTGACCAGTTCTGTCACCCAATTAACCGTCATACCCAGTCCTTAACGCACCACACAAATCATCGGATAAAGTTCAGAAATAAAAGCTTCAAATGCTGCCTTTTGCTCTGTTGTTTCCAATCCAGATGAAATATTCACAGCAACCATCACCCATCGATTGATTCTATTATGCATCGAACGATCCCAAACATCTAACAAAATCCGCTCTGTGTGCGAGCAACTCTCGTGATCACGACTCAAGAACCAGTACACCAAACTCAGCGTTCGTTCACCTGAACGTTGTGCCTGAATCCGTCGAACCTTGAGTGGCCCATGCCCCTTTAGATTTAAAATCAAACGCTCTGCCTCCAACATGGTATATCCCTGCGCGGGCAGGCATAACTCCGCTCGGTGAATGCTATTGCGATTATGCCCTCCAATCACCATACTCACCGCATAGACAGCCCCATCCATTGCCCGATACGTTCGCTTAATTATGATTGTGTCTTTGGGCAAATCTGTCATCTCCCCAAGTGAAATCTTATATAGCATCTCCCCGCAATCCGGACAAACCTGCCCCTTTTCTTCTCGTTGCGTGACCACCGCCAAACACTGTGGATTATGGCAGAAAAGGGGCACACTACTCGTTAAGTCACCGACCTTCACGGGCAGAGAATCCGTTACAAATAATGTATGGTCATACGTCGGTGGCGGCACCATGCGGTTGGCAATAAAGACCCCGGCTACTAAAACACAGACCAACCCCATAGGCCCAAATATGCGGATGCCGCTGCCGTTATCTCCACCACACGCTACTTCAGCACCCCCTTCAAACGCTACTGACGCAACATCGCCCTGTCGCTCGAAGCGTTTAGCCAGTCGCGCAATCCACTCACTCGCCTGTACCATCAACAAAACCCCTACCAAAAACACCACATACGCCGAATAATCGTGATAATATCCAGTTGCCACCTCTTGACCAAACCAGTAGGCAATCAAACAAATTGACATGATTCGGATCATGTTCCCAATCATCGCAATTGGCAACGAACAGGCAAATAACAGCCACTTGCTCCAAAATCCTTTTTGCCTAAAGTAGGCGTACGCTGCAGTGAGTGCCATCATCGCAAAAAGCGAGCGAATGCCACTACACGGATCAGCCACATCCACATTAAAAAATGAACCCGGCACACGCGAGAAGAGTGCCGTGCCTGATTGTTCTACGGCTAGCCCCACCCCATTGAGGAGAAGCGTCGCCATTGTAGAGGAAAAGATCCGCAGATGAATCGTGAAAAAATCGACGAACGACGAAACCGGAATCGTAAAAACAAGATAGAGGGCTGGGAACTGCATCAAGCGTCCCACCCCTACTCCCCAAAGCGCATAGGGCACGGCCCACACCAAACCAATAAAGGAAAGCTGCTCAAGACGTGACTGGCCCCCGCGCCCACCAAACCAAGCCAGGACCAAAAAGGGCAGAACCCAAATCACCCCGCGCCAACAAGGCAGCCCAACCGCTTCACGTAACTCCTGACGCTGACGCCACAAAACATACAAACTCACCAGCGGCACCAACCACCCATGTGACATATCTTCCAACGGTTCAGAAAACATCGACGCCGTATAGGCAAACATGAAACGGTAGTTGATCACTGCCAAGGCCACAATCAGTGCAAAAACACTCCACCGTACACCTGATAACCGATGCGTCATCACGCCTCCTTCTTTTCAAAGTTGCTCGCCCAATGACGCACCTTTTTATGCACACATTGCGCATCCACACCAGAATCTACAGCCTCTTGGCAAGCTATCAGCATGGTTCTCACTTCACCCGCTGTTGCTACAGGAATCTTGCTCACAAAAATACGTGCATGCCCTGTCTTATAGGTGGAGCGCTCACTCACATCCAATTCTTCAAAGAGCTTCTCACCTGGACGGACCCCCGTAAAAACAATTGGGATTTCTTCATGCGGTTTTAACCCGGAAAGCGCAATCATCTCCTCTGCCAGTTCAACAATCTTAATCGGTTCACCCATGTCCAAGACAAAGATCTCCCCGCCTTGCGCCAATGCCGCAGCCTGCAAAACCAGCGCCACCGCTTCGGAAATCGTCATGAAATAACGTTTCATCTCCGGATGCGTGACTGTCACGGGCCCCCCTTTACGAATCTGCTCACGGAACAACGGCACGACCGAACCCGATGAATCCAACACATTCCCAAAACGCACAGCCGAGAATCGAGTTCCTCCTTGGCTATTCAGATCCTGAAGTGCGATCTCTGCCAACCGCTTGGTTATGCCCATAATGGAAACGGGATTAACCGCCTTATCGGTTGAGATTAAAACAAAGCGTTCAACACCATGCGCCACAGCCAACTCGCCCAGCAGACGAGATGCCAGTACATTGTTTTTGACCGCCTCAATTGGATTTTGCTCCATTAAGGGAACATGCTTATGTGCCGCAGCATGCAATAACAGATTTGGTCGATAGTGCGCCAAAATCTCCGTCATGCGCTGTCGATCTCCAATGTCTGCCAGAAACGTTACGACCGGCGTCGACAACCCGAGCGCGCGAATCTCCCGATCCATCTCATACAAAGCGTTCTCGGAGCGCTCCACCAGCACCAATAACTCCGGCCCAACCCTCAAAATCTGACGTACCAGTTCGCTTCCAATGGACCCTCCCGCACCCGTTACTAATACGCGTT
>CAZSUM010000156.1:0-6979 GCA_964610015.1 uncultured Lentisphaeraceae bacterium | reverse complement strand
TTTTAACGGAGCCACGCTAACAACGCGCGGAACTTTCGAACTCTGCCGCGAAACAATTACGGGGATAACCAATCAGATCGCCTTCAGAGCCAACCCGGTCGGCGGAATCATCAATGTAGCCGATGCGGGAGATACGATCACAAAAAGCTTAGAGAACCCGGGGCCCACGTTATACAACGGTGGACGCTTCGTCAAACGAGGCAAGGGGACTTGGCTAAACGATATTGGGTTTGGCGTGGCGGACGACATCGTCGGCGCTAATGTGATTGCACGCAACTTTACCATGCATTTTGATGTGGAGGAGGGTGCCATTGCGCTCAGAAGCGGCTTAACTTCGTCCAAAAACTTCACGGGCGAGGGAAACATAATCCTGACAGTGCGGAATAACGCGGTGCTAAAGGGAGCGGGATTCCTGTTCGGCAAGAACGGGGGAGCCAATGGCGGAGGGAATGCCGAAGATGTCGCCGCCAGACAAGTCCTCTACATCGAAGAGACCGGTGCAACGGTTGATCTTAATGGGACGTCGATTAACATGGGCGAGAGCTCGACTGACTCCATGGTTAAAGCTTTGGACTGGATTTACGGGCCGGGCACCCTGACCGTAACGAACTCGGTCGAGAATAGCGCCTCTTTCGACTTCAAGTCCCTTCTCAATAATAAATTTACCGGACGTTTTGACGCACGCCTCGCAACGACAGTCAATGCTACTTACGGAGGCGGGCTTCCCAATGGCGAAATCTATGTGCCAGAAAACATCTCGCATCGCTTCAGAGGCAACAATTACCCAACCTATCCGCTTCATTTCGGACGGCTGACAGGTACCGGCGCATTTGGGGGAACAGGCGTAGCCAACTCTGATTCCGACTGTGCCGCCTTGATTGGATGCGATGATGGACAGACCTTTGAGTTTGGGGGCTATCTCTGGGGAACATGGGAAAGTGCAAACCGGGGCGCATTCCGTTTCATCAAAGTCGGAAACAACACGTGGCGAATCTCTGGAACGACAAATGCCATGACAACCAGCGTCACAATCCGTAAAGGAACGATCTTGGTTGGAGCAAACTCACCCGGCAATGACTCTGTCGGCGCATTGGGCAAAGAACGAATTATTATGAGTGATTCTCAAACAGTAGCGAGTGATGCACTCGCCTTACTGACAGATGGCCCATACACTGTAGGCAATGAAATCATTTTGATGAATTATGCGCCTGACTCACAGATCACGCTCGGGGGTAATCAGACCAGTGGTCCTTCCGCTTTCACCAATGATCTGAGCGTAACTCGAGATGTCTGCCTCAACGCGGAAAATACGGATGAAAACGGAGTCACCTTCTCTGGTACCATCATCGGTTCCGGTGGCATCATTAAAACGGGTCCGGGCACGGTTTATCTGACCGATGCAGGACAACATACAGGGCCAATTACAGTACAGGATGGCACCCTCGCAATCACAGGCAACACCACGCTGAACAGTTCGTTGACCATGAGCGCAGGCGCATCACGCACCAGCAGCCTATCCATAACCGGTGATCTAACAATCGGTTCGGGCATCACACTCGCCATCGAACCAGATGGACTGGTGCGAGATCAGATCTATACTCTTGCTTCGTGGACGGGCACGCGTTCTGGCGTGTTTTCATCAGTAACCGGTCTGCCAATAAACTGGCATATCGGCTATTTCTCGGATCACATTGAGCTCTACTATGCGCCCCCCGGCACACTGATCAGACTGCTATAAATCGAAACCCTCAGCAGATATATACCCCACGGTGCTACGGGTCCCTGGTAGGGATGTCTCCCCCTTCGGGACGCCGTCGCCTGTGTTTGGGTATACTTGACATCCGGCCTTAGCTTCTGGCATGCTGTTGGTATGAGTTTGGCGCCGTTTACCGGTGCAGGTACGAGTCCTGTCTCCATGAGGGCAAGGACAGACCGAAAAGCGATTTTTTATTACGGTTCCACGGATTAAAAGCGGAGGGAAAGAAATGGCAAAGAAATGCGTATGCTTAGCCGAGATTGCACTTGGATTGGCCCGTGTGAGCCAAAAGGAAGTGGTGGCTGCAGTTGATTCACTCGTAAAAAAGGGAACACTGAGCAAAGAGCGGTCTGTGAAGTTTCTGCATCACTTGCAAGCCGAAGGTACCGATTGTAAGAATGCCATCGAAAAACAAATTCAGGGTTCGGCCAAAAAAGCGCTTGGTGACCTAGGATTCGTTACGGCGGACGATGTCGCTCTGTTGCGCAAAGAAATTAAGGCGTTGAAGGCGTTGCCTAAACCGGTTAGTTCCGCCAATGCCTGATTTCTCAATCACGTTCGCCGCTCGCAAGCGGCGAGTGTCTGTTCAGTGACTCCAGAATGAATCGCTGCGGTCTCTGTGCGCTTGAGCGCACATCTCTTATTCGCACGCGATAGGAAGAGTTATGCGCCTGACTCGGCTGGTGATGATCCGTCCATATCGAAACGCGAAACGCATGCGGAGGATTTTCGTTGTTTTCGCCCGTTGCGGATGGAACTGCTTGGTGGCCAGAATCCGGTTTCGCCGTGCGATGAAGGCGAGCGGCCAGCCCAATGACTTCAGCGTCTGTATCGGGGAGAATCTGCGCAAAGCTTTCGAGTCGCTGGGACCCACCTTCGTCAAGTTCGGTCAGATCTTGGGCACTCGGCGCGATATCCTTCCGGACGGGATCGCCATCGAGCTTGCCCGTTTGCAGGACAGCGTTACTGCCATTCCCTTGCAGGACATTATCCAAGTCGTTGAAAAAGAATACGGCTGTCCGCTGCAGCATGTGTTTTCGGAGTTTTCTCTTGTGCCTCTGGGGTCCGCGTCCCTTTCGCAGGTGCATGATGCCCGTTTGGCGTCGACAGGCGAAGCCGTTGTCGTCAAGGTGCAACGCCCTGAAATCCATGCCATCGTCGAAACCGACATAGACATTCTGACCCGCTTTCTACCCATGCTTGAGCGACATGTGGAGGAGTTTCGGCGTTTGAATCTGCACAGCATGGTCGAAGAGTTCTATAAGACGATTCTCATGGAAATGGATTTCCATCGCGAAATGCACCATTGCCTGAAGTTCAAAAGTATCTTCGAGGGAGATCCGACCATCCGGATACCGACCGTTTATAAGGAGCTGTGCACAAACAAGTTACTTGTAATGGAGAAACTCGAGGGAAGTAAGATCGATCAGCTTGATGAGCTGGTCAGCTTGGGGTTTGACTGCGACACGCTGTCGAAGCATCTGGTCGCCTTGATGGCCAAACAGATCTTTCGGCACGGCTTGTTCAACGCCGATGTGCATGCAGGAAACTTTGCCGTCCTGCCAGATCATGTTCTGGGCTTGTTCGATTTCGGAATGGTGCGGACGATTGATCCGGAGACTCGGCAATTAATGACGGACATGTTTGTTGCGGTGATAACAAAGGATGCCGTACGGCTAAGCAAGATTCTTTCGGCCTATGCCGAACCCGGCTCCTGTGTCGATGTCAAGCAACTGTCTCGGGAATTACACGAACTGATCGTGTTCTACTATGACCTTCCCCTAGAGGATATGCGCATCGATATCATGCTGGAAACGGGTTTGAATATCCTTGCCACGCACAAGCTGATCATTCCGCAGCAGCTGATCATGCTTGGTCGGACAACCGCCATGACGCAAAGCATTGTGCTGATGCTGTCGCCGCACATTAACTTTGTAAAAGAACTTGAGCCTTATGTCCGCGAGGCAATCCGGTCGCGTGTGACATTCTCCAGTCTGCGCGGAGGGCTCAGTCAGTTCGCGATGGACAGCGTGGATACGATCAAAGCTCTGCCCATGGCAATCGGTACGATTATGACCAACCTAAGCGATGGTAAGCAGTTGGTCACCTACCGACACGAGGGACTGGAAAAACATGTTCACCAGTTGAGCCGCATGACGGCGCACCTGGCGCTCAGTATCATGGGAGGCGCTCTTTTTCTGGGTTCTGCTCTGGTTTTGGCTTTCCAGCCGGAAGGTAGCGGTTCACTGCGAAGTACGCTGGGGCCTTTGGGGCTAACAGCCGCCATTGCCCTTTTTGTAGGGGTGTCTCTTTCGATGTTACGGAAGAAGTGAAGCCAGACGGGTCAGCGCCAGTCAGTGAGTCACAGAGTAAGGGCAGAAACGGGGGATTCCATGGCGGAGGAAGTGCCGAAGATGCCGCAGGTCTCCGGTAGGGATGTCTCCCCGAGACGTCCGCAGGTCCCTGCCCCCGTCCATCTGTCCACGATAAGTTCTGCCATGCGGACGCCTCGGCACCTCTGCCAAGGCTACGGCGTCTCGAAGGGGGATGCGTTGCTACCACGTAGGAACCGAAAAGGCACCCTATTTAAAGCCATCATGTTCGGTGTCATTCATTGCGAGTCAACGCGCAAGCAGAAAAGTGCCTTGACCCATACACACGGATTCCGTTATATTTTGCACAACTTTTTCGGAGAGGTGGCAGAGCCTGGTTGAATGCACATGACTCGAAATCATGCGTGCCGCAAGGTACCGGGGGTTCGAATCCCTCCCTCTCCGCCAATTAAAATTTGGCAGTGTCTATTAGCACCCCTGTTCGGTCTGTAAATCGGACACGAAGGGTGCCTATCGGACATGCTGAGGGAGCACTAACGCGAAGCGCGTCGTCGTCGCATCGCTTTGCTCCAAGGTCAGATCTCCCCCGTGTGCTTTGGCGATTTCTCGCGCCAGACTAAGGCCAAGGCCAGTGCCCTCTATTCCGCGACCGCGAGACGGGTCGACACGGTAGAAACGTTCAAAGATCCGCTCGGTGTCTGGCAAAGGAATCGACCGTCCACTGTTTGCAACTGTCAGGACGGCGCTCTCTTCACGTTGCTCGACCGTGATCTCGATCACACCGTTCTCATCCCCAAACTTAACCGCATTGGAGATCAGATTCTCCACCACTTGAGTCAAGAGATCGCCATCGCCTTGAACAAGCAACTCCGAGGGAGCCTTGACGGTTACCCTCCGGTTGGGGGCAAGCATCTCAATATCATCCACTGCGGCACGGGCCAGCTCGACCAGGTTGACGCACCCGAGGCTGAGAGGCAGTTCCCCTGCATCGGCACGCGAGAGTAGAAGCAATTTGCTTAGAATTGACTTCAACCGCTGCACTTCATCGAGCTGTTCGGCACACTCGCGCTGCTCGAGGCTCCCATCGGTTGCCCGTTGCAGGGATCGTTCGACTTGCGCCTGCAGAATAGCGAGAGGCGTCTTAAGCTCATGCGCAGCATCAGCGCTGAACCGTGTGGCCTGCTGAAAGCTTCTTTCGAGGCGTTCCAGCATACCGTTGATCAGAGCGATCAATCGTGTGAACTCCTCATCTGCGTTCTCGTCCGGTATCCGCTCGTCCAGCCGACGTGCCGTCACAGCTTCGGCCGTCCGAGCAATTCGATTCACGGGGCGCAATGCAACGTGGCCGATCAACCAACCAACAGCCGCAATCAGGAGCAACCCCAGAGGCACGCCAACCAGCAGGGCTCGTTGGAAACGTTGCGTCTCGGCATGCAATTCCGCCAGATTCATCGCGATGCTAAGGGTCACTTCCTCATTGGCAATGGTCATGGCGCGCCACTTGCCGCTCGCTTTGCCGATCGTCGCGTACACAGGCCCACGTATTCGCATCGCCCTTGGAGGCGGGGGCCGATCAGTGAGAGATTGCGGAACCCAAGCCTCAGACGATCCCACAATGGTGTCCTGTGGCGCCGTCTCCAATGAAAGGGGCAAGTCAATCAGAGACAGCTCAACTGGCCATTCGCTCGTGGCATACACGACGTCGCCTCCTTGAAGGTGTGTCGTCTTAACCACGAAACGCTTTGACGCATCACTCCCGTACATTGAACGCAACGACTCATCGAATCGCCGCCAATGATCATTCGGCTGCATCTGTCGAACCTGCGTGTCAGCCAGGGCTCTCAGTTCCCGATCAACCCGTTCGAGTGCAACGTGGTTCAATACAGAAACGGCGAAGATGCCGAACCCGAGTAGCAGCAGGCCCGAGAGGCACAGACTCAACAGACCAATCTTAAGCCGAAAGGAGTGTCGCATCAGTTGACCTCCAATTTACGGAAACGGTACCCGATGCCGCGCACCGCTTCAATAAACGACTCAGACCGCCCGGCATCGATCTTGGCGCGTAGCCGCTGTATACAGACGTCCACCACGTTCGTACCGGGATCGAAACTGTATCCCCAGACGTGTTCGAGAATCTGCGAGCGCGTGAAGACGCGACCAGAGGAGCGAATGAGATACTCGAGAAGGGCGAACTCACGCGGTGCCAGGGTCAGGAGCTCCTCACCGCAGGTGACTTCTCGCGTCATCAGATTCACGGTCAAATCTTCTGCATGCAAGACACTGAGTTGCTCACCTGATGTTCGCCTCAAGACAGCTTGAACCCGCGCAATCAACTCATCCATGAAGAAAGGCTTCGCGATGTAATCATCGGCTCCAAGGCGCAATCCCTCCACGCGCTCATTTGCTTCCGAACGCGCAGTGACGAGGATCACGGGAACCGTGTTTTTACGTTCACGCAAGTTCTTGAGAATGCTGAGCCCGTCCCGTCCGGGCAACATGATGTCGAGGACGATTAGATCAAATGGCTCAACTCCGAGTAGCGCGTAGGCATCGTCACCGTTGTGCGTAACGGTCACGGCAAAGCCGTGCTCTTCGAGCACCTTACTGATGAATCGTGCCAACTTCTTCTCGTCTTCGACTACAAGGATATTCATGGGCAATAGTTTACCACCCCTCTATTCCATCGCCAAGAATCATGGTATTACCATTCTGTAATTTTCCCGTGTTCCGCCCGTAATCGAAAGGGCGTTACATATCTACACCAGCAAACAAAGTGAAAGGGAATCTATTATGAAGAAATACACAACCGTAATGATGGCCGTGTGCATGGCGTTGTCCATGCAACTGTTCGCACAGTCAGAGAAGTCACCGAACTCCGACAACAAGCGTC
>CAZSUM010000155.1:0-7004 GCA_964610015.1 uncultured Lentisphaeraceae bacterium | reverse complement strand
GTCAGGAGTCAGGAGTCAGAAGTCAGGAGACAGAAGACGGGAGACGGGAAGACAGGAGACAGGAGTCAGAAGACGGGAGACGGGAAGACAGGAGACAGGAGTCAGGAGACAGAAGACAGAAGTCAGAAGACAGGAGACGGGAGACGGGAGACGGGAAGACAGGAGACAGGAGTCAGGAGTCAGGAGACAGAAGACGGGAGACGGGAAGACAGGAGACAGGAGTCAGGAGTGAGAATGAGGGAGCCTGCAAAAACATTTGAAGATTTGAAGGTTTGGCAGAAGGCCCACCAATTGGTGCTTGCTGTTTATCGTTTATCGCGGACATTTCCACGTTCCGAAATCTACGGCTTATCATCGCAGTTTCGTCGTGCCTCTGTATCCGTTGCCGCAAATATCGCGGAAGGATTTAGAAAACGAGGAAAAGCAGATAAACTCCGGTTTCTTAACATTGCACAAGGCTCTCTTGAAGAATCGCGCTACTATCTGATTCTAGCCCATGACCTCGAATACGGTGACGTTTCTGAGTTGATAACGGTGTTGGAAGAGGTCAGTAAGTTGCTGGAGGCTTACTCACAGGCTATTCTGACTTCTGACTCCTGACTTCTTTGCATGCTCGGTATTCATGGCGAATTTATGAACAAGGCTACTTACAAATTACGGAAAAAGATAGTATGAAAAAAAGTGAACATAAAGGCCAGCTAGGTCGCGGTGCTTTGCCGCAAACGCTTGATCGTGGCTCGGCCTTGCTGATCGTTCTCGGCTTTCTGAGTTTTATGATGATCAGTGCTGTTTCATTCGCCATTTTTATGCGGATTGAACGTCAGGCCTCCTCTAACTACCGCCATACAATGACGGCACGACATTTATTGAATGCTGGGCTAAACCGTGCGATCGACGAGGTGGATCGTCAATTAAAAACCGATAACCTTAAATTTCCAAATTGGCCGGGACGTGTTTATCCAGGTGCAGCCGGAGGCGATCAAGCAACCCGTGTACTTTCGCTTGAGGCGCTGAGTTTCATTCCCGGTATTTTGGTCAATGATGTGCGCTATTATGCGCCCAGTGCGGCGACGTGGCGTCAGATCAGTATGCCCATAGAGTTTGATACCGGAGAAAACGCTTTTGGCGGGGCAGAAGTGGGGCGCTATGCTTTTGCGTGTGTGAACCTCTCCGATATGCTGAATATCAATGCCGTGGATGCGGCACTCTCAGGAACGAATCGAGTGAGCATTGGCCATCTTTTTGAGAGTGATGCAGTTGCTGCAACGTTTGAAGAGAACAGAATGAACACGGATCTGCGATACGAGACGATGCAGGATTTTTATGCCTGCATGTATGGGGATGATCGAAAAGATCCGACCTTTAAAAGTCCTTTCCACAACCTGTTGGAAACGGGTGACGACATTGAGTTTGACAATACGGATAAGCATATTCTTGTGCCGGACAGCTTCAGTAAGACCGAGCCGGGCCTTGCGGGAAGTTTTGTACTCTCAGAGCAAACGAGCGATCAGCCAGTACAGAATCTGGAGACAAAAAACCCGCAACTTGTTGCGACTTTTCAAACGGCTTTAGGGAGTGCGTTAGTCGGAGGTTTGCAAAATCAAAATACCCTCATGGCCAACCTGCTTGCCGATTATTTGGACGCGGATCAAATCCCCAAGCGTTTCGATATGCCTTCTGTTGAGATGGCACCGATGGTCAGTCAGATTTTTGTGGGGGATGCGCTGACACCTATTATCAAACGGAGAGCAGTTCCAGACACAGATCCGATTGCATATGATTACTATCTGCAATTGCCACAGCCGGGGAGCGCAATAATTGAGGTTGAAGTCGTCTGGCCCTTCAAAAACAGTCAGTCACGCACGGCATTGCCGAGCTACACGGTTGAAGTGCAGGCATGGTTGACAATTAAGGCCACGGACGGTACTGAGCTTACTACGACAAGTTTTGCAGGGCCACCTAGTAGCGCTAAAGATATTACGTTGCAGCAAATGGGCAGTGCCGCAGTCTCTATTCCGGCCAATGTTAACGCGAACAACCCTGATGGGTGTTACCAGAAAATTCCGCTTCGATTCACTTGCCTACAACAATCTGTCGACATCTGTCGATCGTCAGAAGATGATTTTCAACTGTTAGATACGCAATCACGATTTACATTAAACAAGCCATTTTGTGTGGCGCTCGTACTGTTTGCCACGATCAAGACAGGCAACGAGTATGTAGATATTGTGCCGCACGAGATGTCCAACTTTACCTTAAGAACACCCTACT
Source organism: uncultured Lentisphaeraceae bacterium (assembly GCA_964610015.1). Classification (GTDB taxonomy): domain Bacteria; phylum Verrucomicrobiota; class Kiritimatiellia; order RFP12; family UBA1067; genus CAZSUM01. The sequence goes on along the minus strand of CAZSUM010000155.1, from coordinate 4,733 downwards.
TACAGTCAAAGACCAAGTTGTTTTTCAAAACCAAAAGTTCGCAAGTAGTGGTGGCTAAAGATGTAGATTTATCAAATGGCGATGCAGGTAGGCGTTTGGAGTATGTCTGGAAAACACTGGAGTGTCCTGATCCTCGGTTCAATTATCGTGTGTCAAACTGGATCAACAGTAATTCCGACAGTATCACGGTAGGCGTGAATGCTTCCACGACAGCGTTGCTCGGCAAGGAAGGACGTGATGGAGATATTTTCATGACCACCTCGGATACGGGGATTATGCGTTCTCCAGGAGAATTGGGATTTCTGATTCGGCCTTTTGTGCATAACAGTGGAAATAGTGATGATGGAGTTGATTTCGCAACATATACGGATGTGGCTGGAACAAAGGACTACGCGAACTTTTTCCGCACGATTCGACTCTATGACCATGGCGGGGTGGGCAACAATCAGCTGAGAGATAATATTTATCAGTATATCACATCAGGAGATCCAGATGCGGCATCAAGAGAGGTGCGTGTCAATCCCCTTTCAGATATCCCGAATGTATTGGTCGCCGCGATCTACAATACACCGGTTGATTATTACCAAGTTAACCAAAAGCTGACAGGGAAAGATGCTAAAATCTTTAATCCTCCCCAAGGGGTTTTAGCCGTTACGCCATGGGCAAATTTCACGAATTCTTGGTATCAAGGTCTGCTGAGAGTTAAGGCTAACACAACCATCAACGCGGCGCTGGATAAACATCTCTCTCAAGAATATGGCAATCGGTCTTATTTAGATTGGTATGCGGGGGAAACACCCACTAGCATTTTTAGTCAGGATCTGGGAGGCACGCTCAATGAAGTTGATCGTAAAATGCTCTACTCGTGGTCACTCGATAATTTCTCAGATCGTCAGCAGCTCTTTCTCTATGTTTTTCGTGCTGAGGTAACGGTGCCTTCTTTTGGTGGGGGTGATATGGGTGGGGTTAAGTCAGTTGCTGGGGGTGATATGGGTGGGGTTAAGTCAGTTGCTGGCGGACGTGCTGTTGCGCTGGTCTGGCGAGATCCTTATCCAGTTAAGTACCCAGACACACCGAGTGATCCGCCGAACTTTCACGAACACAAGATTCTGTTTTTCAAACAATTGGATAACTGAGTCGCGGGAATGTTTGCAAAATATGGGGGCGCACCCCTACCGAGGGGATCAGATGGGGGATGCGTCCCTACCGTGTGATAGATTCTGGTAGGGATGGCTCCCCGAGCCGTCCGCAGGTCCCTGTCCCGCAGGTCCCTGTCCGTAGGATCGCGTATCGACTCGTCTCGGACGCCTTGGCACCTCTGCCAAGGCTACGGCGTCCCGAAGGGGGATGCGTTCCCTACCGAGGGGATCAGAAGGGGGATGCGTTCCTGTCGTGCGGGATCAGATCGGGATCATCAAAACGCGCGTACCCGAAAAGGGCTCTGACAAGAAGCCCATTTTCTGTTCAACATGAGCAGGGTCATTGCATTTGAGGTAACCAACGTGCGTGTAAAATTTACGGCCTGTTGCCCTTGGCATCATCTTTAGCTTTGAGTACAATACGGCATTGTAGCGCGTGAGGGGTCATTCCCAAAATGGGGCGACCGCACGTTACAAAATGAAGGGAATATGACAGATGGCACTCGCTCACAAAAACCTTTTGGTTGTTTCACTTGGTCTTGCAGTTCAGGCGGCGCTGCTTGTACTGGTCAATACGTTTGTTGCAAAGGTCTCACCTGCTGGTGACGCGATGTGGGTTTCTTTTCAGGCATGGGCCGTTTATTTTCTGGCGGGATGCAATCCGATGGGTGGTGTCAAAGCGTGGATCGGGTATTTGACCGGAATCGTGGCCTCCATTGCGATTATCAAATTGATGGGGGCTCCGGGAGTTAGCGGGTTGCCCTCAATAGGGGGCATGAACCTCGCGATGGCGGTTGCGGTTTTCATTGTGGTGGTTCCTGCTATTATGACGGAAAATCTCAAAAATATGGTTCCCGCACTCTTTATTGGGTCAGGTGCTTATTTTGGGTTGCTGTCGGCTCAGGGGGCAGCGGGGGATCTCACGAAGACAGCGGTGAGTGTGCTCCTATACTGTGCCGTCGGTCAGATCTTTGGGTATATTACGGTGTTCTGGCGCGGAAAATATGAGGCGTCACTGAGTCGTTAATAGCGGTTTAACTGGTAGTCTGATATCCAAAAAAAGGCGCACCCGCAATGGGTGCGCCACATGATAGAGTGATTCGCAGAATTAAGCTTCCTTCAGGATCTCTTTCAGATCTTCGTCTGCACTTTTAATGGGCATCAGACCAAACTTCTCGACAAGAACCGAAAGTACGGTCGGTGAGATGAAGGCTGGCAGTGTGGGGCCGATGCGGATATTCTTGATTCCGAGCGCAAGGAGGGTCAGTAGGATACAAACCGCTTTTTGTTCGTACCAAGAGAGAATCAGCGAGAGTGGCAGATCATTAACGCCACAGCCGAATACCTTAGAAAGCGCCACTGCAACCTTGATTGCTGAGTAGGCATCGTTACATTGCCCCATGTCTAGCAAACGCGGAATTCCATTGATATCTCCCAGCGTGGATTGCAGATGATTGAAACGGAACTTGCCGCAAGCCAACGTTAGGATGAGGGTGTCTTTAGGTGCCTTCTCAACAAACTCGGTATAGTAGTCGCGTCCGAGCCTAGCGCCATCGCAACCACCTACCAAGAAGATGTGTTTCACGGCACCGCTCTTGACCGCATCAACGACTTTGTCAGCCACGGAGAGAACGGCATTGTGTGCGAATCCGGTCATCAACGGGGCACCTTGAGTTTCTTCTTGCCAGCCACCGAGCTTGATGGCGTGTTCAATCATGGCGGAGAAGTCCTTGTGTCCCTTGGCATCTGCCGCAATGTGCTTGACATCGGGCCACCCCACTTCTGCTGTGGTGTACAGATTTCCCACGTAAGAAGGCTTGGGCGGCATCAGACAGTTTGTGGTGTAGAGGACCACGCCAGGCAACTGATCAAATTCTTTTTGTTGGTTCTGCCAAGCCGTACCGTAGTTGCCTTTAAGTTGCGGATATTTCTTGAGTTCCGGGTAGCCATGTGCGGGAAGCATCTCGCCATGAGTATAGACGTTGACGCCTTTACCTTGAGTCTGCTCGAGCAACATCTTGAGGTCGAGTAGATCATGTCCTGTAATCACGACAAAAGGCCCTTTGTGATGGCCAGTTTCCACAGGCGTTGGTACCGGATTTCCGTACGCGCCAGTGTTGGCTGCATCCAGCAACTCCATGCACTTGAGGTTAATGTTGCCGAATTCGAGAATCAGATTCAACCACTCCTCAACGGTGTGATCATCGCCGAGCGCTTTCATGCCTTTTTGAAGCCAGTTGCTGACTTCTGCGTCGTTCTTACCAAGAACGCGGGCATGTTCAGCATAAGCAGCCATACCGCGCATACCGAAGAGCAATGTTGAGCGGAGGGAGACAACATCCTGGTCACCATGGAAAAGGTTTTCTGGTGCAAAAGCAGGTGCACCGCCAGCCTGTTCAGTTGCAACACTGATGCGGTCACGCATGGCTTTGACATCAGCAGGATCAAAGTTGACGTTTGTGATGGTCATAAAGAGTGCGTCTTCAAAAAGGGCAGCCTGCTCCGCAGAGAGAGGGTTACCTTCTAGAGCACGTGCAAGGGTTACGAGGCCTGCGGTAACCTCATCCTGTAGATTGGAGACTTCAGGATTCTTGCCACAGACGCCCATGCGGGTACAGCCTTTACCTCCAGCTGTTTGCTCGCATTGAAAACAGAACATGTCGCTCATGATGTTACTCCTTGTTTGTGTGGTTAGTCAGATAGCATTTTCAGCGTTTTTGTTTTGAGATTACTCTTCTAGGATGGTGCCATCGGTAGCGATGGTTACAACATGCCAAGGGATCATTTTCCCGCTGTTGATCAACGCCTGTTTGACGGCTTGTGAAATACCTCCGCAGCAGGGAACTTCCATTCGGAGTACCGTGACACTCCGTATTTCATTGGCCTTGAAGAGCGCAGTCAGCTTTTCCGCATAGTCACCCTCATCCAATTTTGGACATCCGATCAGTGTGACTTTGTTCGTCATGAAACGGCGGTGAGTATCGGGATAAGCAAAAGCCGTACAGTCCGCGGCGATTAACAGCGCGGCGTTATTGAGATAGGGCGCTTGAACAGGCACGAGTTTAATCTGCACGGGCCAGTTTGTCAGTCGCGATTCAGTTGGGTGTGCTGTTATGGTAGGGGCTTCTAACGCTTGAGGGGCAGGACGATGGATGGTTTTAGCCATGCTTCCGGGGCATCCGGTTGCTTGAGTGGGCTTGTCGGATTGTGAGTCTGGAGCGACCTCACTCGTTGTTTCAGCCATGTGATTCGCAACCGCTTGTTCGTCATAGGCGTCAGCTTCACGTAGAACAATTTTTATGGCTCCGGTCGGGCACTCGGGTAAACAGTCACCAAGGCCGTCGCAGTAACTTTCAGAAACCAGTTTCGCTTTACCCTCAATCATCTTTAGTGCGCCCTCATGGCAGGCATTCACGCAAAGGCCGCAGCCGTTACAGAGATCTTGGTCAATCGTGACAATTTTGCGTTGCATAATAGACTTTTTCTTTCTATTGGGTTTTGCTTTTAGTGCCGCGTTGTTTCGCTGTCACAGAGGGGACCTTGTCTCCCATCTTATTTCTTAAAGTTTGCGAGACAGAGTCTACAACATTTGAC